>JBBQIG010000001.1:0-27795 GCA_038324715.1 Anaerolineae bacterium
CAAATATCGTAAGTGGACAAGCGGGTTTATGAGCTGCTACTCAAACTATCTGGATCATTATTTCTTTGAAAGCGCCTTAATATCTTGAAACAGAAACTAAACCATCGAAACTAACTACGTGACTACAGTGACATCAACATCCAGTGATTGGGCAAAGAAAAACCTTGCCGCCATCCATGCTCGGCTTCAACCGATTCAGAAATTAAAAAGCGGCACCATCTATACCGAACCATCAGGTATCCACTTTCACGTTGTCACCAAGAATGGATCCAGCCTCTGTTTTTGGCTGATTGAACAAACCGATCCCAGCACGGGCGTTATCCAATCCGAAATCGACCTGGAAAACCCCTTGCTCCTCATGGAACCCTACACACAGGCGATGACGCTGGGACTTTTGTGGAAGCCCCAACCTTGCGCTATCTATATTGCCGGTTTTGGTGGTGGACGAATTCCCCTCGTGCTCCATCACTACCTACCCGATGCACGCATTGATTGCACCGATATTGAGCCCAATATTGTCTTCATTGCCCAACGCTTCTTTGGCATAGAACTTGATGACCGTCTCCAGGTTACCATCAAAGATGGTCGCCAAGCGTTGGAAGACGCAACAACCTTCTACGACCTGATCTTGCTAGATGTCTTTCTGGACAACGGCTATTCGCCCTATCGGCTGACGACGCTTGAGTTCTACCAACTCTGTCGCGCTCGCTTATCACCAGGAGGGGTGGTCGCCATTAACATTTTAGCAATCGACCCCTTTGCCGCCGCCAAAGCCCGTACCCTGGCAGAAGCCTTCCCCTATGTCTATTCCTTTGTAGATCCCGAAGAGAATACAATTCTCTTTGCCACCACGAACGAACTGGGCATTGAAGCGTTACATGCACGAGCCGCCAAGTTGGATGCCATTCACGCCTTTCCCTATCCCTTCCGCGAGCATGGGCAAAATCTAATGATCGGCTTTGGCGATCTAGCAACCGCAGCGGAATCTGCGCCTATCTTAACCGACGCCAACCCGCCGCCAGAATACTTCGACATGCTGCCCTCATTTGAGGCCCCCTTCAGCACGGTCGATCCCGATCTACCTTGCCCCTGTGGTTCCGGACAACGTTTTGCAGATTGTCACAGCGCAATCCCCTAGGCAATCAACGAACGTTACTCCCTGTATTTCACCTGTACAAGCACTCCATACAAGGAATATAGCAGCAGAATTAAAGAAACGTTCACATGGCGTTTACACGAGGTCAATCAAGGTGTTAACAGAGATGCAGGATGATAAGAAGTCTTAATTTTCGATTTACTCATCAACTGCATGAAAGGAACTTCCATGCGTCGTTCACATTCTCTGTTGCTCTTGCTCTTCTCCATTGTAGTTGGCAGTACTGCGTCTGTAGGGCAATTGCTTGCCGCACCACGACCTCAAGAAACAGTTGATCTAACCGTAACCCCCATAGGAACCTATGCCACAGGCATCTTTGATGAAGGTGCCAGTGAAATCGTCGCCTACGATGTTGCCAGCCAACGTCTCTTTTCAGTGAATGCAGCGGCTACCTCAATTGACATTCTTGATTTATCTGACCCTACCACACCTACCTTCATCACCCAGATTGATGCCACGGCATTGGGAGCCAACGCAAACAGTGTTGCCGTTCATGAAGGCTTAGTAGCGGCTGCTATCGAAGCCGAGGCTGTGGGTGAAGCAGGGATCGTCGCCTTTTATGACATTGATGGCAATTTGCTCAATTCAGTGGAAGTTGGTTTCCTTCCCGATATGGTGACCTTTTCACCCGATGGGCAAAAAGTAGTCAGCGCCAACGAAGGCGAACCAAGCGATGATTACACCATTGATCCCGTGGGCAGCATCAGCATCATTGACCTGAGTGATGGCATTGAAAATTTGACCCAAGATGCCGTGACCACGCTGGACTTTTCAACCTTCAATGACACAGAGCTTCCCGACTCGATCCGCATCTTTGGACCAGGAGCGACAGTTGCCCAGGATGTGGAACCTGAATATGTTGCCATCTCGCCAGACTCCACTACGGCATGGGTGACGCTGCAAGAAAATAATGCCATTGCGGTCGTTGACTTGGAGGCAGGGGAAATTTCTGAATTACTTCCCCTTGGCACAAAGAACTTCAATGCCCCTGTCGCCACCCTAGAGACCTATACGTTTGACGAGTTACCGCTGCTAGGTACAACCGAAGCAGGGCAAGAGATCCTGCTGGGCGGCTTCTCTGGCCTCTTCTTTGAGGGCGTCAACGAAGAGACCGGTGCGTTACAATTCATTACCCACCCCGACCGCGGCCCCAACCCGGAGCCAATCGACACCGATGGCGATGGCGTCAACGAGCGTCCCTTTGCGCTACCCGATTATCAGGCCCAGTGGGTGCGCTTTGAACTAGACTCCACCACAGGCGCATTGACCATCACCGAGCAAACGCGGCTCAGTAGAGCGGATGGCACGCCCATCAGTGGTCTGCCTAATCTGGCTGGCGAGGAGGGCATAGCCTATGCCGATGAATTGCCCATTGACCTATTTGGCACACCGCTTGAAAATGACCCCTATGGAGCCGACCTTGAAGGCATTATCCAGGCGGAAGACGGAACCTATTGGCTGGTTGACGAATATCGCCCTGCCATCTATCATTTTGATGCCACCGGCGTTTTGATCGAACGTTATGTGCCAGAAGGCTCGAACGAGAGCGGCGTGGACGTTGGCGTGGAAGCCTTCCCTGCCATCTATGCCCAGCGCCGTGCCAACCGTGGCTTTGAAGCCGTTGCCTATGAGAATGGCATTCTCTATGCCTTTATCCAAAGCCCAATTGACAACCCCGACCGCACCAATGATGAGAACTCCAAGGCATCAAACTTTGTGCGTATTCTGGCCTTTGATACCACTACCGCCACCCCTGTTGCCGAATATCTCTACGAGTTGGATGGTATGCCCGTGGATAAAATCGGTGACGCCGTCGCCTTGGGTAATGGGCAATTCCTGGTGGTCGAACGCGATGCTGCCGTTGGCCCCCAAGCGAAAAAATTCATCTACAAGATCGACCTGGAAGGCGCAACCAACCTGCTTGAGCTAGACGAGCTTCCTGCGGGTCTAGAACGCCAAAATCTGTCTGGCTTGGCACGGCTTGGCATTGCACCCGTACAAAAGAGTCTTTATGTAGACTTAAGCGCCATTGGCTATGTGCAAGGGGATAAGGTTGAAGGCTTGGCCTTTATTGATGAGAATACCCTTGCCATCCTCAACGACAATGACTTTGCAATTTCGGGTAATTTTGATCCTGAAACTGGGTTACTGGCAGAAAACGAGAATCCGGTTGAACCCGTGTTGGGCATTATTCGCCTACATCCTAACGGTCTTGATGCCAGTAATGAAGATGGCGCAATCAATATTCAAAATTGGCCTGTAGAAGCCTATTACCTACCCGATGCCATTGCTGCCTATACCGCTGCCGATGGTGAAACCTATTATGTGACTGCTAATGAAGGCGATACGCGCGATTATGATGGCTATAGCGAAGTCACCCGCATCGGCGACCTACTGCTCGACTTTGCCACCTATCCCGATGCGCTTACCCTTCAAGCTGAAGGCGCATTGGGCCGTCTGCTGACCAGCACAAACGTTGGAGATGAAGATGGCGATGGACTGGTAGAGCAACTGTACACTTTGGGCGCTCGCTCCTTCACCATCTGGCGCGCTGATGGCACCGTTGCCTTTGACAGTGGCAGTGACTTGGAAACGATCACCGCAGAACTTTCCCCCGACAACTTTAACTCAAATGGGGGAGCCGATGGCTTTGATGGTCGCAGCGACGACAAGGGACCTGAGCCAGAAGCAGTCACCATTGGCGTCATTGGTGAGCGCACCTACGCCTTCATCGCCTTGGAGCGCACGGGCGGCGTCGCCGTCTATGAGATCACAGAGCCGACCGCAGCCACCTTTGTCACCTATGCCAACAATCGTGACATCACCCTTCCTGCCGATGATCCCGCAGCTGGTGACAGTGGCCCAGAGAGTATGGCCTTCGTTCCCGCAAGCGACAGCCCAACTGGGCAAGACTTGCTAATCGTGGGCAATGAGGTGAGCGGTTCCATCACGATCTACGCCGTCGAAACAGCAGAATAGCCCGATCTGTTGTAACACCAACAATCGAGTCAACACAAAAGAGGGGTACTGTCCCATGTGCGGACAATACCCCTCCTAATTTTGCATTTCAGTTCTTTTTAGAATTCAGTGGACTTGTCTCCATCCTTGGAGCAGGACGCCGTTTGAGCCACTCGAGGATGGTTAAACCGTCAGCAAATCAACCCTACTAGATCTTCGCAGACGCAATAGCTTCTGCCTGAAACTTAAACAACTGCTGAATGCCCATCTCCGCCAACAGTAGCATTGCATTGAGTGCGGCGCGGCTAAAGGGTTCACCCTCTGCCGTCCCCTGCACCTCAATAAAACGCCCATCGGCAGCCATTGCCACGTTCATATCCACATCCGCAGCCAAGTCCATATCATAATTCAGATCGAGTGCCGCCTTACCCTTAACAATGCCCACGCTCACCGCAGCCACTGCTTGTGTAAGTGTCCCAACGGGAATGGTCCTCTTTTTCTCCAAGCGTAGCAATGCCAATGCCATTGCGACATAGCCGCCGGTGATCGAAGCGGTGCGCGTGCCCCCATCAGCCTGAATAACATCACAATCAATGATGATTTGCCGTTCGCCAAGCTTTTCCAAGTCCACGCCCGCGCGCAGACTGCGTGCGATCAAGCGCTTAATCTCCTGCGTCCGTCCTTTGGGCGTTAAAGTCTCCCGTTGGTTGCGTTGTGCCGTAGAGCGAGGAAGCATCGCATATTCCGCCGTAATCCAGCCGTGGCGATCTTTGCCACTCCTCAGCCAGCGCGGCAGATTCTCATCTATGGTGGCGTTGCACAACACCTTAGTTTGGCCCATACTGATCAAGACCGAACCTTCGGGATAGATTACATAATCCAGCTCAAAATTCACGGGGCGCAATTCGTCTAAGGCGCGTGTTTGCTCTGTCACCAGTTTGTCCTCTCGTTCTTTTAAAAACAGTTCTAGATTTACAGCCTACAAATACAGCTGCCTCCATGGGGAGAAAGCCAGTGCAAAGTCCGGTCGCTCTGCCATATAGAAAACAGTCACCTGTTAGGTTCATCTACATTGTGCCCCATGCCATCTCCGGAGGACAACAAAAAACCCTTCCAGTACTGGAAGGGTTGAGGTGGAGCTAAAGGGACTTGAACCCTTGACCTCTACAATGCCATTGTAGCGCTCTCCCAACTGAGCTATAGCCCCAAACAAAGGTCTCGACAAATTTTCCTGCCGACCTATATTCTATTGTTTCTGACCCGCCTGTCAAATCCAGCTCTAGCAAATGGTCTAAAACTTATACCACTCCTCTTGACACTCGCAGGTACATCCTTGGTCAGGAGTGGAGCTGAAGGGATTTGAACCCTTGACCTCTACAGTGCGATTGTAGCGCTCTCCCAGCTGAGCTACAGCCCCGCTTGCGTTGACAAGAAGGCAGTATAACAGATGCCCCACCTCTGGTCAAATCTGGGTGGAAAAAGGGTGCAAGTAAGGTTGCCTAGTAACCAGCGCCTTCCCTTCTACTTCCACTCCCTCCTGTATGACAACTTCTGATTAGACTAGACTTGATTCGATTGTTGGACTTCTCCGACGGACAGTTCATCAGCACCTAATTGGTCTACACGCCGAACGGATCTACCCCGCGACGCAATCGCCTGGGCGATACGTTCGGCATCCCTGCTGACGCCGTGAACCATCGTCGACGACAATGCGTGGAGGAAGTGCAGACCGACAAAATAGAGTCCAGGTTCGTTTGTGACCACGCCGCTCTGGTGATTTGGTTCTCCATCCTCAAGCACAGGAAGGTCAATCCACGAGAAGCCGGGGTGGAATCCCGTGCACCAAATAATATTCGCCACATCAAGAACGCTACCATCCTCCAGCACGGGCAGCCCATCGCGCACGCCCACGGTCTTGGGGACTCGTTTGATCCCGGCAGCCGTGATGTCGCCAGGCTTGGAGCGTATCAAAGGCCCGCCTTGAGAAATGACCTTCGGGCGCACCTTTCGACCGATCGGGGTGTTCACGGTCATCACGCGATGGAAGAGACCGCGCAACACGAGACGAACGAGGAGCAATCGTGCCGCAACGCCGTCAATGCGGAACGGGATGTGACCTGTATCCCGCCCTGACACCCAGGTTGGATGCCCGCGCACGACATCAAGGGCAATCTCAACGCCCGAGTTGCCAGCACCCACGACGAGGACGCCCCCCTCCCGCAGTTGAGAGGGATTCCGATATTCGCTGGAATGTAACTGAACGATACTCGGATCAAGTTCCTGAGCAAAGGAAGGCACGCGCGGATGTTGATAGTTCGCCATGGCTACCACCACTTGTTTTGCCTCAAAGCAGTCATCACCTGTCGCCACCACAAAGCTATCCCCTCGTCTAGAAAGCCTCTCCACCTTGACGCCATTAAGAACTGGCAGTTTAAAGTGCGTTGCGTAGGCCTCAAGATAATCTCCCATCTCATCCTTCGTCGGGAACAAGTGAGGTGGCGCGGGGAAGGGCATCCCTACAAGCCCATTGTAGCGGGCAGGGGTAAAGAGACGCAGTGAATCCCACCGCTTTCGCCAGCTGTCACCAATGCGCTCATTGGCGTCTAGGATAACGAAATCGCATCCCTGCTGTTGCAGGTAATAGCCGGTGGATAGCCCAGCTTGGCCACCACCAATAATGATAGTGTCATAGGTACGGGTTGGGTTCTTCATTAGGTTCTCTCCTCAGTACTTTCATAACATGGCTGGCATTACTTCCAACTAGCGGGCAACCTTCTCCGGCATAGGGAGAACGCCAAGCAGCCTCATCAGGCCTAAGTCATCTGCATTCGTCCAGCATTCTACGATCTTGCTGTTGGCGACGCGCTCAACGGTGATTCCTGTGATAGTGCCACACTTACCGGTGGGCGAGATGCCCTGGAATTCGCCTGTATGGGTCACTCGGGCTATCCAACGCGTCACGACCTTGTCCCCTTCGGCAATCTGCTCCTCGACCGAAAACTGAATGTCGGGAAATCCCTGGCGCAATATGGAATAGAACTGCTTGTAGCCGTCGCGCTCATGCGTTTCGCCACTTGGCATGGATGAATGGCCGATGTAGTCACTGGCAATCAATTCGTCAACGACAGCAAAATTACCCTGATTCCACACTTGCTCAATCGCACGCCTCACCACAGCTTTATTCTCTTCGGACATGAGACATCTCCTTTGCCCGTTCTAAATGTGTGCTTCACTTTACTGACTGCAAGTGTACTGCAAGTAGCGGGCGCGGTCATGCCCCCATTGGGGTATTCGAGCGGGGTATTCTTGCTGGTTGTGAACAAATCGAGGGGAATGGATCGAATAAGTTGCTAGCCGAGCCAGCCCAACTCTCTGGCTTTGGCCGCGGCCTGGGTGCGGTTGCTGACATCCAACTTATCGCAGATGTTGGCGACGTGCTTCTTTACCGTCTCAGCAGATATGATTAATTGCTCGGCGATCTCGCGGTTGATTAAGCCAGCGGCGAGCAATTGCAAAACTTCCTGTTCGCGCGCAGTCAACGGTTCCAACAGCATCTTCTCTGCCTGGGGAGAGCCGGAGTGGTTGGCACCAAACGCGGCCAAAAGCTGCTCGACATAGTCAGGCATCACCGCACGCGACTGAGCTTCCTGCAACAGCCGAGCCATAGGCAGACCGAGGTCGACGAAGAGGCGCACGCAGCCTTCAGATTCAGCCATACGCAGGGCAGTTTCCAGTGAGGTCATTGCTTGCACCTGCTGCCCTCGCTTTGCGTGTGCGAGCGATTGAAGGGCCAGCGCCTCGGCCTGGACACCGGCTCTGCCTTCCACTCCCGCCACCACGAGCAATCGTCCAAGCAGCGACAGTGCACGCTCGACCGATGGCAGATCGCCTTTGACAATCTGCACGCGTGCAATGGCGAGGTGAGTCACCTCGCTTTCTGGCCGTTGCTCGAGTGCGCCACCCTGCTGCATCGCATCGGCCCAGTTTACCGCGGCACGCAACTTATCTTGTGCCAGCCAGAGTTCAAGTTGGCAACGCTCGAAGCGGCTGGTCCAATCCGCAAACGGAGCCTTTTCCACCAGCGGGCGCGCCTGCTCCAAGTATTGCGCCGCCACGTTGACATCACCTTCCGAAAGCTTCAATCGCGCCGTGATAACACAACCAGCAATCAGTGCCCGTATGTCGCCACCCAGTTCGGCGCGTTCTAGCCCACGCGACAGATGATCTCGCGCTTCCTGCAGTTGGTTCCACTCGTAAAGAAGCTCGCCCATCCGTATATAGACCCAGCCGATGACCGGGAGTGAAAGGCGGCCCCAATTCTCACGATCCTGGATGCACGCGAGTGCCTTTCTCCAGTAATCAGCAGCACTGTGCAAACGTCCCTGTCGCAGATCGAGATCGGCAAGCGCACCGAACAGATGCACAGACTGGACACGGATGCCAGGCGCACGTGCGAAGTCAAGCGCCCTTACATAGCACGCTTTCGCTTCCTGCCAGCGCCCATTCTGGCGGTAGGTATCGCCTAGCGCGCCATATATTCCTGGTCGAAAGCCAAGATCCTCCTCTGGTAGATCTCGCAGCGCCCGATCAGCAAAGCCCTCTGCTTGCTTCAGATCATTCATAATGCAGGCCATGAAACATCGGACAGCTGTCACCCTTGCCAATTGTTGGCGTCGATCTTTGCTCTCTGCGGGCAGCAGTTTCTGTTCAACTTCATCAAGGCAGTGGAGACAAGACTCAAATGCACCCGTGTAGGCGAATAAACCTGCTTGAGCAAGAGCAAACGGAGGATAAGCGGCAATCCACTCCGCGGGGATCAAGTCGAACCACCGCTTTATAAGCCGGAGTTCGCCAGCCATCAACTTTGCATTCACGTAACGGTTGAAGATCTGAACGAGGAGTTCAAGATTCTTCCCTTCAACCGCATGGTGAAAGGCTGGTTCCGCTAGATCACGCTCCAGATACCAGCGGGCGGCGCTGCTGTGGAGGTCAGCGACCTCTTCTGGGTGGCGGCGAGTAAACTCTTCGCGCAGGAAATCGGCAAAGAGCCGGTGATAACGAAACCAGTGGCGACTGTCATCCAATGGGACGAGGAAGAGATTGTCTCGTTCCAGGGCTTCCAGCATCCCCTGACTGTCTCCTTGCCCTGTAACAGCATCGCATAATGGGGCACATAGGCGATCCAGGATACTAGTTTGGAGCAGGAATTGTCGCATGTTCTCTGACAGATAAGCGAGCACATCTTGATTCAAATAATCAGCGATGAAACGATGTCGTCCACTAATGACTAGCGGATCTCTCCCTCCGGCTCGACGCTGAAGTGTAAGCGCTACCAACTGCAGACCAGCAATCCAGCCCTCCATTTGGTCTTGCAACCTTGCAACTTCACCTTGAGCCACATCAAGTCCCATCACCCGCGTCAAGAAATCTGCTGTCTCTTCCTGCACAAACTGGAGTTCTTCAGTGCGCAACTCAAGCAGTTCCCGACGAGCGCGATAGCGACTTAGGGGCAAAGGTGGCTCACTACGACCTGCTAAGACGAAGGTGAGAGCAGGGGGCAGATGGTCTAACAGGAATGTTAACGCTTGATGTATGGCAGGTTCTTCAATGAGATGATAATCGTCAAGGACAAAGACAATAGTGTCTGTCGACGAGTTGACAAGGTTGATGAAGGCGGGCAAGACTGCATTGATGTCTGGCATCATTGCGCTCAGACGCAGCCCCAGTGGACTCTCGAGAACGGCAGGCTGCACCTCCCCCCATGCCGCTACAAGGTAGCGCAAGAAACGCTCGAGGTCATTATCCTCTTCGCCAAGCGACAGCCAAACAACAGGCATGCGGCTCGAGTTCGCCCATTGTGAAAGAAGCGTTGTCTTTCCATATCCAGCGGGAGCAGAGAGCAGAAGCAGTTTGTGATGAGGGATGCTACTTTCAAGAGTGTCGATGAGCCAAACGCGCGGCACAACATTCTGAGGTTTTGGGGGAATCGTAAATTTAGTTACTAACAGAGAAGATTCCATAGAGACCTCCAATCATAACTTCAACATATCTATTGTATCTGTGCTGTCAACTGTTGGCTACAACCGCCCCCCTCGAAACCCGAAAAAGGTGGAACATATCCATATATTACTCCGTCAACATGATATTGAGACGAATAGCGGAGATGAGACTATATTTCCCTACTCTATACCTGTCGGATGCGCCAGGGTATGCGGTGTCCATACTGGCAGGTAAAAAACTGGCGCAGACGCCGTTCTTATAAGATGGTAAGCATGTTACTCTTTAGATACAGAGAACGTTACAGAAAAAGCAAGTAGTTGTCAGGTACACTACCTAGACTAGATGTAGCAATCGACTCGTTTTAACGTAGGAAAACGGTCTGAATTATAGGTCACTAAAGTCAAACAGACCTTCAGCAGAGTTGATAGACTGAGAACAACACGGGAAATTACCCGACTGAAAGACGCAAAGGGAGATTCAAATGAACGCTCGAAAATTTGCTATCGTTACGCTAACTATCGTTTTGATACTTGCACTCTTCACCGGTGCCGTCAGCGCCTTGGGTGGCAATGCCGCTCCAGCAGTTCGCACGCAGTTGGCGAACGTGCGTGACTTTAGCTCGGTGAATGCTACTTCCGATAGCTATGCAGTAGATGGTGGAGTGCTCTTTCAGGGACAACCAGGTGCGTGGACACAAGTCAGCACGCCCGAAGACGTAATCGTGAGTGCAGTTGCAGTCAACAGCAATGACACAAACGTCGTCTACGTCGGCGCGGCCAATGAAATGGCAATCTTCCGCACACTAGATAATGGACGCAGTTGGTTGCGTATCCCTTTAACTGAGAAATACATCGGTGGTGTCACCGACATCGCTATTGATGGCGCACAGAGCATTGTTTATGTGGGTACAGACACAGCAGGTCTTTTCCGCCTTCGTGACGTTGGTTCCAGCGTAGTCTTGGGTGGTCACCTGTTGCTAGAGGAGCCAGTCTTGGAGGTTGTTGCCGACAGCACTGGTCAGGGCATGGCTTTTGCTCGCACAGCTTGGAACCTCTACCGAGCAGAAGATTTCGGTCTGGCTTGGGTCGCTGTGAACAATTTGCAAAGCACTGCAACAGCAGTTGCCATCGCCAATACGGAGCCTGCACAGGTCTATGTAGGAACAATGGATCGTGGCTTGCTCGTGAGCAACAATGGTCTTGAGTGGACAATGGCGAATCAGGGTCTGAACTTTGTACCTGGCTCACGCCTGATGATTAGCGACTTGGCAATTGATCCAGCGCAGCCCGAAGTGATGTACGTTGCCACCAGCTATCTGTATGGCACAAACGAGGTACACACCGCCCCTGGTGGTGTTGCTCTCAGCACAGATGGGGCACAGGCTTGGTCGCCCATCTATGAGGCTTCTAACCTAGCCGTTGCTGAACTTCTGCCGGTTAGTGGCGTTACGGGTGGCGTCTATGCTCTGACGAATGAGAGCCGCACACCGTTAGCCCTGGGCAATGCGCCAGTAATCACCGAAGCTGTGGTCACGACGCAACCAGTTGCTGAGACGGGTGTTAGCTTGACCACCATCCTGGCTTGGGTCATTGCGGGTCTCGCCGCCCTAGCTCTAATCTTCGCAGTGGCAATGGATCTCCGCAGCCGCAGCCGCACGGAAGAGGAAAGCACACTTACTCCCAGCCCAGTACGCATTCGCTAAGTAGACATTACAACAAATCAAGGGCCTCTCGGTTAGCCGAGAGGCCCTTTTCTATTGGCCTAGAACTCTATTGGCCTTGTTTAAGGCCTTGGGCAATCTCCATCAAAACTTGATTGCTATGCAGCAGACATTCAGGGACATTCTTCCTCACCAGCGCGGGACTTTGTCTCATGACAGCGGGACAGCGTGCACAGTATGCTAAAGACATAGCTGCCACGCCGGCGGCAAGAGTATTGCGAAGAATGAAACATCTCAAAAAAGGAAATCCTTATGTCTACGCTCGCAGTCAATCCAAAATCAACATTCGCTGTCTCTATCCGTCAATGGATCATCAACCATCCATTAGTCGCCTACTTCGTCATTGCCTTTGCGGGAACCTGGATCTTCGTGCTACCACTTGCGCTATCAAGCGGTGTGAATGGGTTACGACTCCTGCCTTTCACTTACTCAGAACCTGTGCTCTATTTATTAGGCACGCTCGGTGGTTTCGCCGGGCCACCATTGGCAGCTTTCGTCGTGACTGCCATTACGTTGGGGCGAACGGGTGTCAAGGAGTTGCTGCGTCGCTGTGTTCAATGGCGCGCGGGCATCCACTGGTATCTCATCGTTGCCTTCGGTGCACTGTTAGTCTATCTACTCGGCTTTGGCATTGTCTACGGAATGAACTTGTTTGGGGCTTTGCTAGACCAACCGACGCTGCTACTTTCGGTATTCTTAGCGGGAGCGCTTTTCAGCCTGGTAACAGCGAACTTTGGAGAAGAAGTGGGTTGGCGTGGTTTTGCCCTGCCGAGATTGCAGCAACGCTATGGTCCATTTGTTGCGACCATCATTCTGGGCACGCTACATAGCCTCTGGCATTTGCCCTTGCTCTTTACACCAGTGCTCGGACCGACCAACCTGCTCGATTTTGCTGGATTCATCGCCGCGGCACTCTTTATGACCTTTGTATACACTTGGATATTCAACAACACGCGAGGCAGCATCCTGATCGCCGCACTCTTTCATGCGTTTTCCAATGGAGCACTCGGTGTGATTGGTACGCTTATCCCCGCCGGTACAATTATCACTGGCTGGGCAGAACCCCTGGTCTCTGGCGGATGGAAAGGTGATGTTATCTTTCCCGTTGCCATTCCTGCACTCTTGCTGATTGCACTTACCAAAGGCCGGTTAGGCTACAGATTAGAACAGACGCCGCAAAATAGAGCAACAGTAAAATAACTAACCCTTACCGTGCAGTTGCGAATTGCCACCATCCCGGTAGTTACAACAGTTCCGGGATGGTACCAGTGGCAGGTTGGGTAATTTTTGAAACGAAGTAATGCCTTGGCAGTTGCTGGCGAAAAGGTCATAACTCAAGTAAGATCAGGTGCAGTCACTGGGTTGCTCGAAGTCGGGTTTAACAACACGGAACCAGAAGATAGCTATGCAATCTCACTCCACCTTGCTCGCCACTGTAGGCCACTCAGACCCACGCCCTTTGCCAGATACACGCATCCACGGTACATGGCGTCTGCTAATCCAAGCAGCCAGTGCAATCATAGCCTCTCTTGCACTGATAATATTCCTAGCCAGTCTTCCAGTAGCCTATAGTTTCTGGCGTACCCTTTGTACTAGATCGACCTGTATCAACGGACAGATAGGCCCGGTGGGCGCACAAGCCTTGCAGGATCTGGGTCTTTCAATGTCACACTATGCTGGATATCTACTGGCGCTCAATCTACTCTTAGCCACCTTCTTTGTAACGAGTGCAGTCGTGATTGTGCTGCGTAAATCGGATGATTGGCTTGCGCTGGTTGTAGCTTTGATGCTCATTACCTTTGGCACAATGACCTTTTCAGACACAATGCACGGGTTTATCAGCGTTCACCCAGAGTGGTGGTTGCCAGCACAATTTGTCGCTTTTTTTGGCGATTTTGCCATTATGCTCTTTTTCTTCATCTTTCCCACTGGGCAATTCGTGCCACGTTGGGCGCCATTAATCGTGCTGCTTTGGAGTTTGATGCAAGGCTTTCGTCTCTTCTTTCCCGATACACCTTTTAACCTTGAAGTTTTCGCCCCCGTACTCTACCGGCTCCTGTTTACGCTTGGGCTTATCAGTGGCATATCGGCTCAAATTTACCGCTATCGTCGCATATCCGGCCCAGCACAACGCCAGCAAACAAAGTGGGTTGTCTTTAGTGTGACCCTCGCCCTAGGTGCGACTGTGCTCATGAACCTACTCTTCCAGCAGTGGCAATCCGAAGAAGAGATTGCCTTCTTGCTGGTGTTGGGTAGCGCGCAAGTTTTGTTTATGGTATTGATACCCACCTCCATCGCCATAGCCGTCTTGCGCTACCGGCTATGGGAGATCGATCCTCTGATTAACCGAACGCTCGTCTATGGTGCCCTCACCCTCACGGTGATCGGCTTCTATGTTCTGGTTGTCGGCGGGTTGGGTACACTTTTTCAAGGGCAGGGGAATTTCTTCATTTCCATATTAGCCACAGGTGTAGCCGCGATTCTGTTCGAGCCTGTGCGGATGCGCCTCCAGCGCAGCGTTGACCGCTTCATGTACGGTGAGCGTGATGAGCCTTACACCGTGCTGGCTCGCTTGGGTCAACGGCTGAAAGCAACCATTGCACCCGAAGCGCTTCTCCCTGCTTTGAGTGAAACAGTCGCTCAGGCACTCAAGCTGCCCTATGTTGCCTTGACCCTGAGACAAGGCGATAACAACTTTGAAACTGTTGCCTCCACAGGCATTCCACAGGACAATGTGCTCTGCTTGCCGCTGATCTATCAAACTGAAATCGTTGGACAATTGGTCGTTGCACCACGCGCACGCGGGGAAATCTTCTCGTCCACCGAGCTACGACTGCTAGAAGACATTGCACAGCAAAGTGGCGTGGCTGTACACGCGATGCGCCTAACACATGCCTTGCAACGTTCGCGTGAGCGGCTGATTTCCGCACGCGAAGAAGAGCGTCGCCGTCTGCGTCGCGATCTACACGATGGTCTAGGACCCGCACTGGCAAACTTGACCCTACAAACTGAAACAGCGCGCGATCTACTCATCTCTGATCCAGTGCGTGCCGATGCACTTTTGGCGGATTTAACGACCAAAGCACAGGCTGCTATCACAGATATTCGTCGCTTGGTCTATGATTTGCGTCCGCCTGCACTCGACGAATTTGGCTTGGTCTTTGCATTGCGCGAGCAAGCGGCACAATATGAGCACCTCGGATTGAACACCACAGTGATTGCGCCGGAGCCGTTGCCACACTTACCCGCGGCAGTAGAAGTGGCAGCCTATCGTATTGCACAGGAAGCACTGACTAATGTTGCCCGTCATGCTCAGGCACGCACCTGTTTGATCCGACTGGATACAAGTCATGAACTGATCGTGGAGATTCGTGACGATGGCATGGGTTTGCCCACAAGCCGCCACTTGGGTGTTGGGCTGACTTCGATGCGTGAACGGGCAGACGAATTGGGTGGAACCTGGACGATTGACTCCATGCCAGAGGGCGGCACGCGTGTAGTCGCCCGTTTGCCCCTGTCGGCTAATTACCATGAATACCATGGAAATGATTATGAATCTGAACTTGAAGATGAGAATGAAGATAAATAGACTGTTCTACCGTGGGAGAAACTAACGTGGATAAAATTCAAATTCTCATCGTCGATGATAATGCACCCCTGCGCGAGGGGCTGCGTACCCTATTGCAGTCCACGCCAGATATTGACGTGATCGGTGAAGCGGCAACTGGTGCGGAAGCCGTTGAGCAAGCAGCTCACTTGCAGCCAGATGTGATCCTGATGGACATCAAAATGCCTGATCTAAACGGCATCGAAGCGACCCGTCGCATTGTCAATACCAGCCCCCACATCAGCATTCTCATCATGACGATGTTTGAGGACGATGATTCCGTTTTTGCCGCGTTGCGCGCAGGGGCGCGTGGCTACCTATTAAAGGGTGCGCTAAAGGCGGAAATTCTGCGTGCCATTCGCGGCGTTAGCAATGGAGAGGCAATTTTCGGCCCCTCCATTGCCAAGCGCCTGATGCAATTTTTTGCCACACCCCGAGCCACCCTGATTCCCCAGGCATTCCCAGAACTCACCGAGCGCGAACTCGAAATCCTTAAACTGATTGCCCAGCACCAGACCAACCCGGAGATCGCAGACCGCCTTTCACTTAGCCCCAAAACTGTACGCAACAATGTTTCGAATATTTTCGCCAAGATTCAGGTTGCAGACCGTGCACAGGCAATCATCAGAGCACGCGAAGCGGGTCTGGATAAGTAGAACCTAGACCCGGGTTCATTCAGGATTTACAGGAGTTACTTTAGCACTTTAGGTCGCCATGCACACTCGCTTCTGTCATGCCTGGAACAATCCGCAGATCAAACATGAGCGTGGTCATGTTCTGATAGGGATGTGGCCCCGTTCCAGCGCACCAAAGCACTGCCTCGCCTGGGCAAGGCAGTGCTTTAACAAGTGGCAAATAGTAGTTAACGAGAGAGACTAGAGAGGCTATGTTGCTAGCAAAACTTGGAAGTCTAGCTCATACCTTGCGACCTACTTGCCCGCGTCCATCTCACCCGCATTCATTTCATAAGGATAAGGGAGGGGCGTAGGTGTCTTGGTCATCCCATAAATAAGCACGACCATTGTCGGTGTTGGCTCGGGATTGTATGGCACTGACTTCGTAACCACCGTAGGTTGTGCAGGTTGCATTGTACTTATCGGTGTGGCTGTGGCTGGCATAGAATGCGCTGTGGGCACTGCGTTCTGACCCGAACCCAGTTGATTCGTGGCAGATGGCTCAACCGCTTGCGGTTGCGAGGCATCATCTAAACTGTTCTCATCTAAACTATACGGATACGGCAAAGCAGTAGGCGCACTGGTTGCAAGCAGAGCTAAATGGAACGGGGTAGGTGTAGCCCCAGACGGGGGTTGTGGCGTAACGGCAGGCGGAGAAATTGCGTACTGGAGTGGAATCTCAGTGGGTACCCTTGTTGCAGTTGCTATTGCCGTCTCTGCGCTTGTCTTATCCGTAGCAACGGAGGGATTCGCAGGTACGCCAGCATCGACAACGGGTGGAGCAGTGGTAGAGGGTCCAGCCAATACGGTCACTGCCACAGGCCCTGTCATACCCCGACGCAGCGCGGTCTGGTAATCCACATCCACAACCCAGTTGCGCTCTAACAAATAGTTAACATGATGCGCAGCCGCCACGTCCGCCACTAAAAAGGGGCCTTCAACCTTGCCATCTGCCCATTGCAGCCAGACGCGACGATTCAGATCGCCCACGCGCAACAATGCCACATGACCAATGCACTCACTACAGGTCGAAAGATGTCCCATTGCCATCCGATTCGCCACGACCTCGCGCATAACGTTGGGGTTGTAATACATGGCAAGACCACTCAACGGCAAAGGTGAAGCCTGACTGTACGCAGGATTGAGCGCAACATTCGGCTGTGAACGTGATGTTGCGGCTGTGATGGATGGAGTAGCAGTGGGAGGTACGGGAGTGGGCGGGACAGTTGATATACTGTTAGGATGGGGCTGGTTCACATCAACTTCATCGTCAGCCACAGCTCTATTGTGCGAACCAACAGAGAGATCAAAGGGCCAAGAAAGCAAAACATCAGGAGGGGTTGCCTCTTTTTCCTTGGCAAAGACTTCAGAGCGAGTGGAAAAAATGGGAAAAGATTGTGGGGGATTCTCGGCAACAACTTCGATCAGAGCGAACAAACTTATGGATGCAAAAGCAATATAAATTAAACGCATAACATTTCCTTAGGTGACTACAGGCACGGTAGCAATGAGCATTGAGCGATGGTTAACCTACCTATAGAAAGAATGTTCTTTGGTCTTATGGTTTCAATGGTTGTCAATAGGCATTTCTCCTAAGCTCAATCAAGATGAAGGTAGGTACACCATGCTAAAAAATCTCGAACGTAAACAAGTCTGGGCAATGCGCACCAAACATGTACGAGCAATACCGCCTCAGCCTGTTTTGCAAGTGAGTAACGATTCGACGATTCGATTATTTGTTTTATCATGATGCAGATTGAGGCGCGCTGCTTAGCGTACCCTGTTCAAACCTTTGAACAGATACCGAACAGATGCCATAGTTTGCCATAACCCGCACCAGTGTGCAACTCGTCTAAATTTGGGTACTTTTTAACATTTGACAAACCTTTCAGGCGCGACTTTACGTGTCTATGCGCCACACATTTGACAGCCCTTTTTCTGCAAAACTGTCGCAATAGCGCACAAAGGATTGCAGGATCGCCCTAAAAACGGCAGATCGGGAGCCATCATCCCCCCGATCTGCGGTTTTTAATGTAAAGATTCCAGTAATTTGCCAATAAATTCGCTAAAGTATCCACGAATATATCCACTGCTGTATCTAATTTCTGCTGTATCTAGTAAGGAGAAGGTACAATAATGTCCGACGATCAAATTCTTTTTGTGCAAAAAGGCCCAGCCACCCTACCAGAAATGACTGGACCCGAAGTCCAGGAGATGCTCAAACGAACCGATGTCGTACTGATCCCTGTGGGCGCTACCGAGGATCATGGGGCGCATTTACCTTTGGGCACAGATAGCATGGAGGCACGCGAAATTTGCCGACGCACCGCCATTCTTTTGGCCGAACAAGGATGTCCTGTGGTCATTGGCCCAGTAATCCCGTTTGGCACATCCAGCTTTCATCTAGGCTTCCCTGGCACCGTCAGCATTAGCGCCAGCACCCTGATCACCTTGCTTAAAGAAGTCTGCTTAAGCCTCTACCAGGGCGGATTCCGCAATTTTGTCTTTATCCACGGACACGATGGCAATCTCCCCTCTATGATGGTCGCCGCCCAAGAGTTGGTAGACGCCACACCTGATGCCAAAGCCTGTGTCCTCAATTGGATGGTCGCCCTCAGCAAGGTCTATCACACCATTCAAGTCTCTAAAAAAGGTGAAAGTCATGGCGGTGAAGGTGAAACTGCACGCCTGTTAGTCACGCATCCAGAACTTGTCTACCCAGAAAAGGGTACAGCGTTCTACCTAGAACCCGAAGATCTACGCAAGATTCAAAGCCCCGAACACATGAAGACTGGTGGCGGCATCTATTATGGCGTTCGCTCTTATAAAGACCTCACGCCCTATGGACATATTGGCGACCCCACGCTGGCAAAAGAAGAGACGGGCGACAAGGGCTATACCGCCATCGTTGATTGGTTGAGCATGGTGATCAAGCGCGATTTCTTTGATGAAGTCGCTACCCATACACAAGGATAAGCACGAAAAAGGGGATGCAAAGATGAAGATGGAACGGCAACCGCTGGGTCAAAGCTCACTGATGGCAACACCCTTAGGACTTGGTTTAGCCGCATTGGGGCGACCGGGCTATATCACGCTGGGTCACGCTGCTGATCTCCAAGCCAGCCAACAGTCTGACGGCTATTCTGTCGCCGCCATGCAAGAGCAGACCCATCTTATACTTGACCAAGCGTGGGCTGCGGGCATCCGTTACTTCGATACCGCTCGCTCCTATGGGCGCGCCGAGGAATTTTTGGGAAATTGGCTGGCAAATCGCATCTTTACAGAGGTCGATTTGCCAGTTGTCGCCTCCAAATGGGGCTATACCTATACCGCTGATTGGCGCGTGGAGGCGCAACAGCATGAGGTTAAAGATCACACGCTGCCCGTGCTACAACGCCAATGGCAAGAGAGCCAACAGAACTTAGGTGCTTTCCTAGCTCTCTATCAAATTCATTCGGCGACGCTGGAAAGCGGTGTCTTGACGCGCACAGAGGTATTGGCAGAGTTAGCCGCCATCAAGGGCAGAGGGAAACGCATTGGTCTTTCACTGAGTGGCGAAAATCAAAGCGAGGTGCTGGCTGCGGCGATGGAGGTCGCCGTTGACGGGGCACCTCTTTTCGATACAGTACAGGCCACGTGGAATCTGTTGGAGCCTTCGTGTGGGCCGATGCTAGAAGCGGCACATCAGGCAGGAATGGGCATTATCATCAAAGAAGCGCTCGCCAATGGCCGTTTGACCGATCGCAATCAAGAACCAACCTTTGCACCCCAGCTAGCCCGTCTCACAGCCATCGCTAATTGCCAGGGTACTGTGGGAAGTAAAGTAACAGTGGATGCAGTGGCATTGGCAGCAGTTCTCGCACAACCGTGGGCGAATGTCGTCCTGAGTGGCGCAACAACCACTGACCAGCTACGTTCAAACCTAAGTGCGCTTGATCTGTCACTCACATCAAGCGACTGGGAGGAGCTAGGCACGCTCGCCGAATCACCACGCCAATACTGGGCAGCGCGCAGCAACCTTGCTTGGAATTAGAACCGCGTCTCGTTCGACTCTATGTTTTTCGACTCTGTGTTTATAGTCCACTGTTTATGGCCCAGTGGCTTGAATATATTCTTCCACGTCTACATTGTAGACCACATCTTCCAAGCGGAAGAGTGCCCAAGGTGTGCCCTCGTCGAACCATGTAACTGCACCAACAGCAGGGACTTTACTGCCACTGATAGAAGTCCACTCTGAAGCTCTGTTGAGCCATAGAATTTTAGCGCCGCCCGCAGCATCTTTGTAACGCATGGATTCCATGAGTTGGAGCATGCCCGTATCTGGACTAAAACGTACCACGAAATTCTGCTCATCTTCACCAAAAGGCACGACGAGCAGCGCGGTCTCCTCATCAATTGCTTCCCATCGTACCCGCGGATCGGTAATCCAAAGGGCAGGAAACCAAATAGCTTCAGCCCACAAGGCCAAATTAGCCCCCTGATCTATTTGAGCACCTTCGCTAATCCCAAAAGGCAATTCCATGCGACCTTTGCCACCTAAAAAATTTTCATTGATTTTCATCAAAGGTAGGCCAAAGAAGGTGGTCTCGATGTAATGACGGTACGCTTGACCTACTTCATGTGTAAAACGAAAACGCGCAGGAAGGGTGACCCCACTTACTCGTAGAGTCGCTCGACCTGTAACCACGGCGGACTCAATCACAGGCACAGTGTCACCATAAAGTTGCTGGTAAAAACGCTCCACAGGCACAGGCAAACCTTCAGGCAAAGGGATAGTTCTTCTCCCGGTTGTGTTTGGAGGAAAAGGCGGGAAGGGTCGGGGCTTTATGCGCAAGCCCAACCAGCCAACCAGTAGAAGGAGAACAAGAACCAGCAACAGAACAGTCACAAATCGCGTAGGTTTCCTCGCTATCATATAGTCGCTTTCATATAATCTCTGGCCCCCTGAATTGCTGAACCATTCAGATCAGCGATGAGCTTACTCATCATCCCGCCGCACACGACCCCGCAACGACTTTATCTTCCCCCGTTGCGTTTTGCGCTCAACGCGCTTGCGCTTCGATGCTGCCGTCGGTCGAGTTTTATACCGATTCTTGGGACGAATTGCCGCTTGGCGAATAAGGTCAATCAACTGTACCACTGCCGCTTCACGGTTGCGTGTCTGGGATCGGGTCGCCCGCGCATCAAGAATCAGTACCCCCTCATCCGTCATTCGCTGCCCTGCCAGCTTGATCAGCCGCTGCCGCGCATCTTCAGGCAATGCCGCCTTTGCCACATCATAACGCAATTGCACCGCGCTAGAGACCTTGTTGACATTTTGGCCCCCAGGCCCCGACGCGCGCACAAACTCAAAGTCTAGATCGTTTTCGTCTATCTCAATCCCAGGTGCTACGTGAATCATGCCGCTACCCTTTCTACTTGCATCACCAAGTGGGCTAGCACGCGCAGCAAATCAGGCAGTGCATCCATGCGATACTCACCCATCAAGGAAATCTGAATCCAATTCTTCTCCACCAAGTAGCGACTTTGATAATTGACCAGAAACCCATGTTCCGCCAAGCCATCCCCCACTGCCACAGAAGAGACTCCTGACGGCAGCACAACAGTTGTCACCGCGGGCGATGCCACCGCCTCAGGTGCGCACACACAGAGGCCAGCCTTTCTCAGTGCATCACGCAAGGTTGCCCCATCGCGCGCAATCAGTTCATACGAGCGCGACCCCAAAGTTTCCAACGCAACCGTCAATGCATAGACTATATTGGTGTTAAGGGTAAAAGGAACCCCGTTGGCCTGCCGGTAAGTACCTAAATCGAGATAGGCAGGAAGTTGATTCGAGGCAGGTTGCAGTGGCTCGTTGTAAAAGACCATCGCCAATCCCGCAACAGCCCCCAACGCCTTACCGCTAGTTGAAGTCGCTAAATACAGATCACGCAAATCAAGTTCCACCACGCCCAATGAGCTAATACAATCAACACACAGCTTCACGCCGCGGCCTTTGCACAAAGCCGCCAGTCCAGACAGGTCATTGAGTACCCCGGTGGAGGTCTCGCTATGCACACACCAGATCCAGGTAATTGCAGGATCGGCGGCAAGGTGGGCATCAATCTCTGCCAAAGAAAAACTTTCACCCCAAGGCATCTCCACCCGATCAAAGCATAGCTGCCAACGTTGTGCCTTATCCACCAATCGCCGCCCAAACTCACCATTGATCAAGACCAATCCGCGACCCGCCAGCAAAGACAACTGCCCTGCCACTGCCTCGTTCCCCAACGTGCCAGAACCAAACAGAAACTCCACATAGCGAGCGCCCACCCTAGTACACAATTGTGACTGCAACGCAGCTACATCGTCGAGAAATTTTCTACTACGGTGCGAAATCATTGGTTGGCTCATACTTGCCATCACCGCCGCAGGAATATTGACAGGTCCCGGCAAATAGTTGAGGGGCGGATCATAAACAGGCAATTCCACGTTTCCTCTTGGCTCAATCGCATTCGTCACATTTGCAACTTGCGTAGCAACAGCATTACTTTCTCCATTGCTTTCGCGGTTACTTTCAACCCTACTCGCACCATGCAATGATTTCACCCAAGGAGTCTGACGCATTGCTGCACTGAGGGTCAAGTACATCGGCTGAAAGTGCGCATCCCCTTTGCCCACCAGCGGTCCAAAGGCGGCAAAACCCAGATGACGATAAAAGCGCTCTTGGCGCGTCGTGCCAGAGATCAACGCCAGATCATGCCCATGCGCCACAGCATATTGTGCAATCATCTCCATCAGCCCGCGCATAACCTTACCATTCCGGTGTGCAGGTTGCACATAAAGCAAGCGTATCTCACACAATGACCGGTGAGGTGGCAGATAGCTCTCCAAGTCAGGCAATTTCTTGTCCAATGAGAAAGGGCGATTGGAGCGCAATGCCAACATCGCCACAACACGCTCCCTTATAGCATTAACATCGCTGTAGGGGGGTGCACTATTGAAGTTCATGTGCGCAGTTATTTGGTATTCGCTATCCACAGACGAGTCGTCGGAAAGTGCAATGGCATAGCAATTTTCAGCATGAAATTGATCAACCAGCCGCCGCTCTGGGTTGGCTGCATGTTGGAGAATCTCCTCCACAAAAGCGGTATAATTTAGCCGGTGGATCTGCTCGAATTCAGAATCTTCACTAGCAAACTTGAAGTGGTACACAGGGACTTCCCCTTCCCAACAAAACCTACAGAACTCCTGGCGGATTTCTATAGCAGCTCTTTTAATAGATATTCCTACAGGCTCTCAGATTATGTTCTCAGATTATGTAGAGTGCGAAGAAAGAGGCTGCGGCATGAAACTCGCACGATGTGCAAAAAGCAGCAAAGCTGCCAGCACAACCAGACCGCCCGCCATAAGATCATCCACGCCCAAAAACCAAGCCACGAGCGGTGTGAGTATCACCGCAATCAATCCAGAACGCGTAAATCTACGCGTTAACGCCAACAAAACCAACGCAATGGCTGCAACAATCAGCCCAAGCGTCACATCGAGCATTAAAACGCCACCAAATGCAGTAGATGCGCCCTTGCCACCTCGCCAACCCAATTGGATGGGCCATAAATGACCCATGACCACAGCTAGTAGCACAGCAATCAAGCCAACGGAAGACAAACCGGCCCAATTCGCCAGTTGAACTGCCAACGCACCTTTGATGGCATCAACCAAAAAGGTCGCCACAAATCCACCTTTGCCCAGAATGCGCCCCACATTGCGTGCGCCTGCTGTGCCGCTTCCCAACTGCCGAATATCTTGGCCTGTGCGCCATCGGACTAGGTAATAGGCAGTAGAGAAACATCCTAATAAGTAGCTTGCTAGAATTACAAGTACGTTCATGATTAGAAATTGATTCATAACAAGTTGACCGGTAGGGTTAACCAATGGACGAGAAACCCAGAGAATGCCCAAAGATAAAGTGAGTAAATCAGTTTGTTTTCTAGCAAACTGTTACAGGAACCAAGCAGCATAAACGGAAGCAGAGGTACTACTTGTCCACCGTAAGCCTATCACAGACAGCCCTCTGCCTCAAGCGGCAACTTGCCGTCCCCTTGTCGTCCTTAGCGTTATCTAATGCGCTTTCTAAAGCATCGTCTGATCCACCCATGCCACAACTTGATTGCTCCCCAAAATCTGAGAGAACTATCTCGCAGCAAAACTTCATAGCAAACTCTGGCTTTGATCTGCCCATTTACCCGCGCCACTCAAGTAAAATTTAAGCAAGCGGTCGATCTCCCATTTTATTGACAAAGCTGAGCGGCTTTTGTACCATGCCTCTATACATACTAAACAACACACCTAAACAATCTCATCAAGATCACCACAATCGAGTAAAATACCTTGCAGTTCTGAATTTGCGAACCAGTCGCTAGCGAACCCCAGAGGACGCTATTTTGATCGAGATAAGCCGTGCGCAACTGGATATGCTGGCTACATGGTTCCGTCCCGAGACCCCCGGCCCACTACTTATTGGGCCCCACGTCTTACGCACAGGTTTTGGCCGCGCTTGGGTAGATCGCTGGCCCATCGTTCAGGCTCTATTGGTGGAGAGTGCCTACAACTTCATCTTGATAGGTGACCCTACGGCGCTAGACTCCACAGCGCTGGCAAAGAGAGCAGCGGGTTTCTTGGCCGCCCCCGAAGCCTTTCTCCCCCTTTTGGAAAGCACCTTTCCCAGCATGAAAAAGTGGCCTCGTCTCATTGGCAAACTTCCTGGCTCCCCCATCCAGCCGCCCCCGGTGCAGGCGGAATTGCGCCGCTTCCATGCCAACGATGCCAACGATCTCGCCATGCTCAGTGCTGAATCCGTGTGGGTTTCCCAAACGTGGGGTAGTGCAGATCCTTTGGCACAAAGTGGTTATGGCTGGGGAGCCTGGGTAGGTGGAGTGCTGGTCTCAGTGGCTTGCACCTTCTTTCTGGGCGAAGAATATGAGGACATTGGCGTTGTGACAGAACCGGGCTATCAAGGCGAGGGGTTAAGCACTGCCTGCACCTACGAGCTTTGCCTCGACATCATCGCCCGTGGACGCACTCCCAGTTGGTCTACCTCGCTAGATAATCAGAATAGTTGGCGTGTTGCACAGAAGCTAGGCTTTGTCCACCAACGCAACGATTGGCTCTACATCGTTGGCCGCGATCTGCCAAAGTCAGAGAGTTAATTTCCAAGTCATTCTTCATTCTTCTAAGTCATTTAAGTCATTCAACGGTTACAACTATTCTATCGAATTGTTTCAACCCGAATAGCTCAACCACAATTGTTCAAACTGAGGTAATTTCATGCCCTACCAAATGTACATCAACGGCCAATGGCGCGATGGCGCTGCTGGCAAGACAGTCGATATTAAAAATCCTGCCACGGGCGCAACCGTGGCGCAGCCCGTCTATGGTGAAGTCTCCGACGCCATCGATGCAATGGACGCCGCCGCCACCGCTTTCCCCGGCTGGAAAGCCCAAACTGCCTATGTGCGTGGCAATCATCTAGACAAAGCAGCAGCGCTCATCCGTGAACGCGCCAAAGAAATTTCGCGCGTGCTTACCGAAGAAAACGGCAAGACTTTTGCCGAGTCAATGGCAGAGACCATCGGCTGTGCCATGTGGTTCGAATGGTTTGCCGAAGAAGGCAAGCGTGTCTATGGGCGCATGATCCCAAGTCACTTTGCAAACAAGCGCCACTGGGTCATCCACCAACCCGTGGGCGTCGTCGTCGCCGTCAACCCCTGGAATTTCCCCATCAACTTAATGTGTCGCAAATTGGCAGGAGCACTCTCCGCAGGCTGCACCATTGTCAGCCGCCCTGCCACCAAAACGCCACTCAGTTCGATGTTGCTTTATGAGTGTTTGCATGATGCAGACTTTCCTCCTGGTGTCGTTAATTTGGTCACAGGCAGCGCAGGTAAGGTCACAAACGCTATGCTGGAGCACCCCGCCTGTCGCAAACTCACCTTTACGGGCAGCACTGAGGTCGGTAAAGAACTGATGCAGCAAGCGGGTGCACGCATCACCAAGCTTTCACTAGAGCTAGGCGGTCACGCCCCTCTGCTCGTCTTCCCCGATGTCAAGTTGGACGAAGCTGTAGAACAGAGCGTGGTGGCTAAATTCCGCAACGCAGGGCAAAGCTGCATCGCCCCCACCCGATTCTATGTCCATGAGGATATCTTTGACACCTTTGCCGAAAAAGTCACGGCGCGTGTCGCCGCCATGAAAGTGGGCAACGGCTTGACCGACGGCATGGAGATGGGGCCACTCTTTGACCAGAACCAACTCGATGGTGTGGCTGGCTTTGTGGACGACGCCGTTGCCAAGGGAGCCAAAGTGCTCACTGGTGGCAAGCGACTTGCTGGCGGGGAGTATGACCAAGGCTATTTCTACGCACCGACGGTCTTAACCAATATCAGTCCTGATATGCGCCTCACTTGTGAAGAGGTCTTTGGCCCGATCCTGCCATTGATTCCCTTTAACGATGAGGCAGAGGTCATTGCCCAGGCAAACAACACAGAGTATGGTTTGGCAGCCTATGTGCTGGTACGTGACATCTCCACAGCCCTGCGTGTCAGCGAAGCGTTGGAATATGGCATTGTCGGTCTCAACGACGCCGTACCCACAGTGCCCCAAGCGCCCTTTGGCGGTTGGAAGGAGAGTGGGCTGAATCGGGAAGGCGGCTATGAGGGTATCCACTCCTACATGGAAGTCAAATACATCAGCGTGGGGGTCTAATCCATATGCACACAGGCTCAACGCTGACTCATCTGGAGTGTGGGCGTTGTGGGGAAACCTATCCCGCTGACAAATTGATGAACCTTTGTCCGGCGTGTAGTAAACCCCTCCTCGCACGCTATGACCTCGCCCTGGCAGCACTCACAATGACGCCAGAAGCACTGCGTCAACGTCCACAAACGCTCTGGCGCTATGCCGAAGTGTTACCCGTCCAAGAAGAGTGGGCTGTGCTCAACTTGGGCGAAGGCTTTACGCCGCTGATCAAGGCCGAACGTCTTGGTGACTCAATCGGTTGCCCCCAGACATACATCAAGGATGAAGGACTCAACCCCACGGGCAGTTTTAAAGCGCGTGGGTTGAGTGTTGCCGTCAGCCGTGCCTATGAGTTGGGAGCCAAAGAGGTCGCCATACCAAGTGCTGGGAATGCAGCAGGGGCTATGAGTGCCTATGCCGCCGCCGCGGGTCTACCCGCGCATGTCTTCATGCCCGCCGATGTCCCCATGCTCTTCCGCACCGAATGTGAACAATTAGGTGCCAGCGTAAGCCTGGTCAACGGCTTGATCACAGATTGCGGTGTCAAGGTGCGCGAAGGAGTTGCCGAGCATGGCTGGTTCGATGTCAGCACCCTGCGTGAGCCTTATCGTATTGAAGGCAAGAAGACCATGGGCTATGAACTGGTTGAGCAGATGGAGTGGACGCTGCCGGATGTGATCATCTATCCCACAGGCGGCGGCACGGGTCTGGTCGGCATGTGGAAAGCCTTTGCCGAAATGGAATCAATGGGGCTGATCGGCTCCCAACGCCCGCGCATGGTCACGGTGCAAAGCGATGGCTGTGCGCCAATGGTACGTGCCTTTCTCCAAGAAGAGGAGTTTGCCGAACCCTGGCAAGGAGCAAAGACCGTTGCCGATGGATTGCGCGTTCCTGCCGCAGTCGG
>JBBQIG010000002.1:0-27118 GCA_038324715.1 Anaerolineae bacterium
TCACCTCAGTCATCACCGCCAACAGTGCGCGGTCATCCAGCGCCTTGCCCACGACATGTGGGCCAAATTGCTCGGTGGTGGCATCCCACAGCACGCGTGTGCCTGGGGTAACGCCTGCTTCCAACAACTCATCCTTTGACAGCCCAGTATCCACCCAAAAATCACGCCAAGAGAGTTCCGTTAGCTCAGGCAGTGCAAGGCTCGCCAGGTGACCCGTGGCGGATGCGATTACACCCGGAATAACGCCGCTGCGGGCCATCACTTTCACCCGTTGCCCAATGATAAAAGCATTACGCAGGCTGGTCGTGCGCGTCCATGCCTGTCCATTAGCAAGCCACAAGAAGCCGTCGGGATGAATTGCGCGCACCAAATGGCTCAGTTCATCCGCATGAGCCACCATGAGCACACGCGGCCCATTGCCACCCACATTGGCAGTAAGATTGCCAATCTTACTACGCTCCACACTCAAACCGTGGCTGCGCCAGAGTGCCTCGACATGATCCAAAACGATCTGTTCCTGACCGATTGGCCCCACCAACTCCGTCAATTCCTTAATCAACGCAAACATGGTCAATTATCTCGACTGTTCCAAAAGAAAGATATGCTGCGTCTCTGGCAACGTAGCGCGGGTTAACTCTAATTCAGAACCCTGAACATGCGTCACCATCTCCGCGGGATAGCGGTTGATAAACTCTGTAACAGGCAAAATCTTTAGGCGACCTTGTGGCACAAAGAAGTGCATGGGAATAATAACGCGTGGTTGAATGGCCTGAATGGCCTTCTCCAAATCATCCAAAGCAATCGTAGAATTGCCACCCGCCAGCGCAAACATGACATCCACCTGCCCAGCCAATGCCGCCAGTTGTTCCTCGGACAGCGCATTGCCAATATCGCCGATATGCAGAAAGCGCAATCCTTCCAGCTCAAACAAGTACATGGCATTGTCTTCAGGGTCACGACCATAATCCCAGGTCAAGCTCTCTGAAGAGGGAAATGCGCGTATGGGAACCCCCTTGGCAACGGTAGCACTCTGCTCCTGGTTGACAACCTCCACTGCATTGACGACGAGCGGATTGCCTAAAACATGGCTAGGGTCACTGTGAAAGCGATCGGTTGCCGACGACATAATCACCAAATCGGCAGTTTCGTTGATCGGGTCGAAATTAGAAACTTCTGGCCCTGGTGTATACGGATCCGTCACCACCGCTACTCCATTGGCCTCAAGACGGAAGCTGGCATGCGCGTAGAATTTAATTTTCATAATCTCGATTCTCTTGGTTGAAAGGTGGCTAGGGGTGTGGAACATATGGCGGCAATGCAGACGAAGAGTACGCGTATGCGTTTTAACTCACAACGCACAGACAACTTTCACTTCAAGGACTCTTTATAAGAATTTAATCTTATAAAAGCTCTTTACGATTGAACCCACTCTACCGAATTGGCTCTTATGGAATCTGCAACGCAAACGAATCGCTTGTGAAAAACGAGACCCACTGCTGCCAAACGGGTAGATACTGCAAATCGACCGCAGGCGTTACCACCGTTATCGCAGGCGAATCAGCGTTTTCCGGCGCAAGAGCAGGCTCCTTCACCATCACCAAAACGGTGTCGCCCGGCCTTGCAAAATCAAAGAGCTTGCGCGCGGCGCGGTCAATATAGTCGGCTTGAGCGAGTTCGTCACGCTCGGCCAGAAGTTTATGTTGCTCGATTTTGGCATGGTCAATGCGTGCTTGCAAGTGAGAAATCTCTGCCTCCACGTGTGATTTTTCAATCAAACGCATGGTGTAGCTATAGACAAAGAGACCGCATAAACCGATGAGAAAGATGAAAATGAGTCGGGGTTTGCGTGATGGACGCATAGGCAATAGGGTCATAGTTTTTTTATGGAGTTTGTCGTCAAAGCGTCAGGTTGAGCGCGCTGCTGTCTGCTGACGGGTGGCGTGATACGCCGAACAATTTCGGTCTATCAGGGTGAACTTGGCGGGCAGATCAAGTGTAGATCAGGTGCAAACCAAGAGCAATCCGCTAAAAGAACTACCCGTGAACGAGAAATCTGTAAACGAAAAAGGAGATGAGTATTCATCTCCCCTTCTCAGGTGCCGCAGAAGGGACTTGAACCCCCACGGGCTAATGCCCACTACGCCCTGAACGTAGCGCGTCTGCCATTCCGCCACTGCGGCACACAATTTCAATTGTGACTCAATTGCGAGGGAAACTATATCATGCCCATATTGGGCTGTCAAATTATACGCTACCAGAGAGACAGAGCTTTAGCTTCACCTCTTTCGTAAAAGTCTCATAGAAGCCCCACCCTCATCGCCCATGCAGCACTGTCGGTGCTGCACTTGCGAGTCACACTTGCTACGGGGTCACATCAAGGTGTCGCATCTAAGGTGTCGCATCATCCGTTGGCATCACTTGACCACCAGGTGGTGTGGGTGGTGCTGCCGGTGGCACTTGATTCGCAGGCACACGACGAGTCAAAATATACCAATCTGCAAAGGTGGCAAAGCGTCCTGATGGCTGGTTCAGCGCACCAATCTGCACGTTGTGTACACGCTTGCTCACCCCATAAGTATAGACGGGATAATAGAGCAACAGTGACGGTACTTCTTCCGCAAAAACCTCTTGAAAGCGCACATAGAGATCACGCCGCTGCTGCTCAAAGTTGAGCGCACGCCCTTGCTCCATTAACTGATCCGCTTCCTTGTTGTCCCATCCAGAGTAATTCTGTCCTCCACCTTCGGCTTGTGTGCTGTGCCAAAGCGGATATGGATCAGGATCACCCGTGATCTCCCAGCCAATCAGCGCCGCATCAAAGCGTCGGGGGTTGAGAAAGTCAGCCACCAAGCCAGCAAAGGTCACTGGCGTCGGTTGCGCATCTACGCCAATCTTGCGCCAATCCTCAGATATGCGCTCAATCAAGGCCTGACGAGCAGGATCGTCATTGGAATAGAGCAGGAACCGCAGCGGTCGGCCCTCTTTCTCGCGCACACCATCCCCATCAAGATCAACCCACCCTGCCTCATCCAACATCTGGTTGGCAAGCACAGGGTCATACTCATACTGTTTCACCTTTTTGTCGTAAGCCCAGTTTTCAGGCAACACAATGCTATGCGCAATAATCCCCTGCCCACCCGCCACATCATTGATCATGCTCGCCCGATCCAACCCATAGTAAAGCGCCTGACGCACCGTCTTCTCTTGGAAGAAGGGCACATCTGGGTTGGTCATATTAAAGAGCACGATCAGATATTCTGACTGTACGGCAGAGAAGAGGTTCAGATCATCGCGCGCCGTAGCAATGGGCAAATCTTGGGGCAATACTTGGCTAATCCCATCGATCTCGCTGTTGACAAAGGCGGTGAAAAGACTCGAATGATCAGGATAGAAGCGTAGGTCTACCGCCGCCAGATAGGGACGCGCCCCGCGATAGAATTGACTAGGCTCCAAAAGGATATGATCAGCTGCGGTCTCAGCCACACGCATCATGCCATTGCCAATCGGCGTGGCATTCAGCGGCTTGGTGGCTAGTTCGGCGGCGGGGACTGATTCCCAAATATGCTTGGGCAGCAAGCCAATCGTGGTGTAATCCAAGAAAGGGGTATAGGGCTGTGTCAGCCGAAAGCGCACCGTCAGATCGTCAACCTTCTCCACCTCAACCGAGCGCCAGAGGCTTGTCAGATCGGGCAAACTAAAGACTTCAGGGTCTTTCAAGATGCCAATCGTAAAGAGTACATCATCCGCGGTGACTGGCTCACCATCATGCCAAAACTCGTTGGCTCTCAGTCGGAAAGTGTAGACATTCCCGGCTTCCACAGCCCATGATTCAGCAATATCGGGAACGACTCGACCATTCTTGTCAATGGTCGTCAAGCCGCGATAGAGCAAGCGACACAAATCCAGGTCAATCTCTGTGGCATCACAAAGCAGCGGATTCAGATAGCGCGGATTACCTGCTACCCCTTCACGGAAAACACCACCGCGGTCGGGAACCAAAACAGTTGCTAAATTATAGGTAGAAAAGCCCAGAAGCGTCGCCAACAACAAAATGCCAGCCAGAGCCAATATCACCTGCCAACGCAGATGACGACCAATTGCAGCAGCCGGGGCATCAGATGTAAAGCGACGCGTTGAGTTGAGTTCCTGCATAGGCGCAATTAACCAGTGCTGTAGTCCAGCGAAGTCGATGCCACCATGGGGAGAGTCAGTAGAAAGAGAAACCTACTGGATGGGGCAAACAGAAGCGGGCAGAGAAGTTCAGCTTCTCCACCCAACAGGACGAGCGTTCAATTTTAAACCCGCAATCGCTTATTCGAAGGCAACGGTCAACAAGGCAAAGAGGCCAAAGATAGCTGCCATCGCAAAGGTCAGGTTGTACAGCGTCTTTTCAATGCCGCGGCGCGTCCGGTAAATATCAGTTCCACCAAAGGCACTGCCCAACCCTGTGCTGGTCTGTCCCTGGATAAGAATGACGGCGATCAAGGCCAATGCGACAATGTTGGTCGCAATCATCATAAAAGAGCCAAAGCCCATAATCTATCTCCTACTGGTTCAAATTACAAACTCATCATGTAGCACATTCAAAAGCACACACCGCAACAAGGGCTATGCTCGTGGCAGTATAACAAAGAGGACGGTCTTGCTCAAATCCCATTAGCCCAAAGTTGCGCCGAAGCTATTCTGGAAGAGGGCTGGCAGGTTGCGTGGCTTCCTCAACAGGCGTACCAGCGCCATCACTGGCAAGATCACTGGCAGGATCATTGGGTATGTCATAGAGATAGAGGAGCGGATTGGCATGCAGATCGCGCATCACGGTAAAGCTACCTCCTGGATAGGCAGATTCCACCGCCGATTGCAATGCACCATCACCAGGGGCCAAGAGCAGCCGCGTTGTAGGTGGCAGGGGCAACCAGTTGCGCGCATTCACAGTGGGCAGTTGTGCCAAGTCCGTACGCTCGGCGGCAAGCATCTGTACGACGGGATCACTCAGCACTTGTTCTAACGGCACATTGGCACTTACCAGAGCCACCGGACGATTTCCAGCCTCGCGCAACGCTCGTCCCACGCTAGAAGGCAAATCACTTTCGCGCTGGATAACATTATAGTAATTGATCCAGCCAAAGAATCCCGCCGTGACAACTAGCCCCAAGGCCAAATAAACTGTTGCCTGCAAAGTCCATGTTCCTGCGCTCACCATAATCAGCAAGCGTAGCCGATCGAGCGCAAAGGCTATTGCCAGCCCAACCACAGGTAGCAACACGACCATCGCCGCCCAATTTGGTAATATGGAAGCAGTTAACCCCACCCCCACCACCATGACAACCAACCAGGTCACAATTGACCACCCCACCAGGCTATCAATGTTGAGCAAAAGCGCACCGAGTGCCAAAGCCAGCAACGGAGCCAGCAAACTGTACACCAGATGATCATCAAATTGAAGCATCGCCGTCGCATCGGGCAGATGGTTCAACCCTAACAACGTCGTCACCAGACGCGCGCGCCAGTCTAGAGATGCCCCTAGTAGCAGACCCTCCTGGCTAATTAGCACCTCACCAGGCCAAACCCATTGCGCTGCGAACGCACCCGGAACAGTTAACCACCTGCCCAGAAGGGGCGAGATCATCACCGCAATCCCAGCCAGCCAATAGCCAAACCCGCGCCAACCAACCCCACGTTGCACAGGAACTGCCTGACCACCTTGCTCTCTCGCCACCAACTTGCCAGTCAGCCAACTTGATTCCAGCAGCAGCACGCCCCACCACAGCAAAAGCGCCACCACGGTCGACAAAAGACCGACAGGACCATAGAAGATTGCCCAGCCCAATAGCAGCGCACTCAAACCCAATAGACCCGGACGATCGCGCCGCAGCCCGCGCAAGAGCGCCCACAGTCCCAATGTTCCAATGGCTAACCCTTCTAGCACCAGTGGCGACCGCGACCAGTGGAAGATCGGCAAGCTTACCCCCACCACCATCATCGCCAGCAGCGCCACCCATCGACCATCGTCCTCTAAGACCTCGCCATAAAGCCCAAAGACCGGCAAACGACGAAAGAGTTCAGAGCCAACCAGCCACACCGCGCTGATCAGAAGGAGCGCAGCACTCACGCCCGCCACGCGTACAGCCAATAAATTATCACGGAGGATAAATCGCGTTAACGCCACGAAGCCCAAGGTGGGCAGTGGCAGTTCACTAGGAGCACTTGCCAAGCGCGGCAATTCAAGATCACGCACCCAAGCTTGTGCAGCCAATGCCACATGCGCACTCAAGGGGTCAATGCGCACGGGCAGTTCAAAGAGACGATAGCTATAGAGTGCGGCAAAAATCACCAACAGCACCACCCAATAGGGCCAACCATCCCACGGGCGCACAGTTTCCAAATAGCTATCCCCATAGACCACAGGCGCGCGCACCCGACTTGCCACCACTCCCCCAATAACATAAAGGGCAATTGTGCCAACCCAAAGGCCCACGGCCCAAAGTGGCAAATTGCCCTGCATTTCCAACCATAATATGCCTGCGCCACCCACCAAAGCCAGCAGCAACAGACTTTGTGCCACCCACCACCAGGCGCGCAAACGGGAACGACCCCGCCGCAACCGCCGGTAGGCTCGTCCATGTTCACCTTGCCACCAGGGGGCTAATAACCCAAAGCTCAACAGACTTAACAACGTCAGCCAAGTAGCCAGTTCCACCAGATCACCTGACAACAAGCGTAATACGTTGTTCAGGATTGGCGACTGTGCCAACAGCCACGAAGGGAAAAACCCGGTTAGACTGGTCGTATCATAAAGATACTGGGCAAAGTAGACAGTCGCCAAGACCACTGTCAGGGCAGCAAGGCGCACCAGTCGCACACAAATAACCTTTCGCGGGGCATCCGGTGAGGGGCAAGGCTTCTACCCCAGGAAAAGGAACACCCGGTTGCTCATTCGAGACGAGAACCGGGTCGCGTCAAGACTACCGTCAGCGTAAAATTGCTTGACGGTAGTCTGAATTTCTTGAGTTTAAACCCTGGTGCGCGAAACGTGATTCCATCTCGATGACAGGTTTCTACTTACGGTGTATGGGGTCTACCGCAAGGCATTTCGAGACGCCATTTCGAGCAATCCGCTATTCTAAACGTTACTTAGTGGGAATTTTGCTTTTCTGCAGATTCAACCACAGTCACAGGCGGTGCGGCAACTTCAGGAGTCTGTGCGGCTGAAGCTGTTGTAGCAGGAGTCGCGACTGTCTCTTTGGTTACCACGGTTTCCGTGACTTCTGCTTCTTCTGTCTCATCAGTGTCTGCTGAATTGCGGCGGAACTCGCGAATTCCTCGTCCAACCGAGCCAAAGACCTCTGGCAATTTGCCAACGCCAAACAACATGGTGACGATCACCAGGATCAAGATCAACTCTACAGGTCCAAACTTCGGAATCATCCTACACTTCTCCTCGAATAGATACAGAGCGTGCAAACGAACAGAACTGGAAAAATCGGCAGGCTCAATGGATTTCATTATACATCGCTATAGTAAGGATGCAAAGTAGCTTTTGCTTAATAAATTCGACAGGGCTGTGCTAGAATACAAGCTATGCTGCACGAATTAAGCATCCACAACTTTGCAATTATTGATGACCTGCATCTGACCTTCGGCCCAGGATTGAACATCCTAACCGGCGAAACGGGTGCGGGTAAGTCTATTATCCTTGACGCCTTGGGGTTGCTCCTGGGCGATCGCGGTGCTGCCGAATGGATTCGTGCTGGCACGGAGCTTGCCCAAATTGAGGCAATCTTTCAACTGCCCAGCAATAGCGAAATCACAACCGAGGTCAATCGCATCCTCACCGAGCAGGAGCTAGATGACCCCGACTCGCCAGAGTGGATCACGCTCAACCGCGAGGTGCGACGTAGCGGGCGCAACATCTGCCGCGTCAATGGGCGCAATGTCAACCTCCAGATTTTGAGCGATGTAGCCGCGCTACTCATCGACATTCATGGACAAGGTGAGCACCTCAACTTGCTGCGCGCGCGTACCCACATCCATCTTTTAGATCGCTATGCAGGGCTGATGCCTTTGCGCAATCAACTGAGTCAACAGGTCGCCACGCTACGCAAAGTACGCGCCGAACTCCAACGTTTGCGCCAAGATGCCCGCATAATCGCCCAACGTGTTGACCTGCTCAGTTTCCAAGCCGAGGAAATTTCCCAAGCACGTTTGCGACCTGGTGAGGAAGAAACCCTAGAGGGTGAACGCCGCCGCCTGGGCAATGCCGAAGCCCTGCTGCAACTAGCCCAAGCCTCCGCCACCATTCTCAGCATGGGGGAAAGTGAGATCCCTGGAGCCGTTGATTTAGTCAGCGAAGCCGTCGGGCGCATAGAACGACTGGCACGCATTGATCCAACCATGGAAGCCACTGCAGATGAAGCGCAAGGACTCTTGGAGCAGATCAGCGAACTGGGGCGCACGCTGCAAGATTACGCAGATCGCTTGGAGTTTAACCCAGAGCGATTGCAAGAGCTTGAAGAACGTATTGAACTGATTGCCAGCCTCAAACGCAAATATGGGGATACCCTAGAACAGATCATCAGCTTTGGCGAGAACGCGCAAGCAGAGCTAGACAGCCTCAGCAATTGGGAAGTTAAGACTGCCGAATTAGAGCAGACAGAAGAAAAGCTCCTTCACACCATAGGCAATTTAGGCGCACAACTCAGTGAGCAGCGACGTCAAGCAGGCGAAACGCTTGCACGCCAAGTGGAGACAGAATTGGCCGATTTGCGCATGGTGCGTGCCCGCGTGGGTGTTGGCGTAGAGCAAATTGAACGTCCCGATGGAGCTTACTTGCCCGATGGTCGCCGCGTCGCCTTTGATAGCACAGGTGTTGATCAAGTGGAATTCCTGATTAGTGCCAACCCGGGTGAGCCACTCAAGCCAATGGCAAAAGTCGCTTCCGGTGGTGAAACTGCACGCCTCATGTTGGCGCTGAAGAGCGTCTTAGCCCATGCAGATGCCACCCCCACCCTCATTTTTGATGAGATTGACCAGGGAATTGGCGGTCGCGTGGGTGCAATTGTGGGCCAAAAGCTCTGGTTCTTAACAGGACAACAGCGCCAAGAGAATAATAATCAAGACAATGGCGCTAAACCTGGCAAGAAAAGTGCTGGCAAAAAAGAGCAGACTTCCAAAGAGACAAGTCAGGAAATTGTACCCCATCAAGTCCTGTGTATTACCCATCTGCCACAACTGGCAGCCTTTGGCGACAAACATTTTACTGTCAACAAGCGGGTATTTATAGACGATGGCGAAGAACGCACCAGCACCGTTGTACGCGATCTCGATGAGGCAGCACGCATCGAAGAGCTAACACAGATGTTAGGCGCAGTATCAGAGGCGGGGCGTCGCTCAGTAGAAGAGATGGTGGCAGATGTAACGCGCATCAAGTCAAATCGTGCGCCGGATGGATAAGACGATGATCTCTATGCCACTTGCACAGTTGCCATGCCGATTATGGGTTCGCTCATGGCTCCCATCATGGAGCCGGTTAGGGTCAGGCATCAGGGCGGCATGGCTGGCAATCCTTCTGCTTTGGGGTCTACAGACTTTCCCACTCCATGCGGCTCCCCCACATCAGACCACAGATCCGGCAATAGTCTACCTGCTCACATTTGAAGGTCCAGTCACGCCTGTTTTAGAGAGCTATCTCACCCACGCAATTGGCGATGCCCAAGCCATTGGCGCAGCGGCTGTGATTTTACAACTCGATACGCCTGGCGGCAGTGTCGAAGTCACCAAGTCGATCATCCAACAGATGTTAATCTCTCCCGTACCCCTGATTGTCTTTGTGGCACCAGCCGGTGCGCGTGCAGGAAGTGCGGGCACCTTCATCACACTGGCGGCGCACATTGCCGCAATGGCTCCCAGCAGCAGCATTGGGGCAGCCAGTCCTGTCGAATTAGGCGGAGGGGACGTTGATTCCACCCTCGCCGCCAAAATCACCAATATTTTGAGCGCCGACATCGAAAACCTTGCCAGCCGTCGTGGCGAAGCTGCCACTGAATGGGCAATTGCCGCCGTGCAAGACGCAGCCGCAGCCACAGCACCCCAAGCGTTAGAACTGGGCGTCATCGACCTCATTGCCACCGACATTGATGATCTGCTCACCCAAGTAGATGGCATGAGTGTCACCCTGCCCACAGGCACACAACGCCTCAACGTAACCAACGCCCGTATTGTTATCCGAGAGTTATCGCCCATCCAGCGCGCGCTCAATCTCTTGGTAGACCCTAGCCTCGCCACTGTGTTGATGAGCCTGGGAATTTTGGGCTTGTTCATTGAGATTCGCACACCTGGATTGGGCGTCCCTGGTATTCTGGGTGTACTTTCAATCTTGCTCGCCTTCTATGGATTGGGGCAGCTAGATGCGAATTTTACAGGCTTGGCCTTTATCTTCATCGCGCTTGTGCTCTTTGTGGCAGAAGCCTTTACGCCTACCTTTGGTGTGCTCGCCATCGGTGGCGTTATTGCCTTTCTCTTTGGCGGCGCGCTACTCTTTGACACGCCAGGTCTCGTCACACCCTGGACGACCCTGATTTTGCTGGCTCTGCTCTTGGGAGGATTCACCCTTTTTGCCGGTCACCGCGCACTCACGTCACAACGCGGCCCGGTCATGACTGGCAGTGAAGCACTCATTGGCGCAAAAGGAATTGCAAAGTCAGCTTTCCTCAGCGGGGAGACAGGCAACGTTCTCGTCCACGGTGAATTGTGGAATGCACGCAGCGGCAGTGAAGTCATTGCCGACATGCCTGTGCGTGTACTTGCCCGTGATGGCTTTACCTTGATCGTCACGCCCATTCAAAACGATGCAGTTGTCATGCTATCGGGCGAGGCATCCACTACGCCATCCACAGAGGTATCCAACACCACACCCCGTCCATCAGCCGGTCTTCATTCGGCAAAACAATACAAAGATGACAAACTACTATGACTGAAGCAACCAACACGTGGCAACGCTATTTGACCGACTACAATGAAGGTCTCGGACTGGTCTATGAGCGTTTTGTGCTCAATGATTTTCTCGCTGATCTAGCCAAGCGTCATGCCATTCGCTCCGTTCTCGAAGCGCCACTCTATGGCATGGCAGGCGTCAGCGGCATCAACAACGTCGTCTTTGCCCAAAACGATATTGCAGTCACAGCCGTAGACGACACGCCAGAGCGTATCCACGGGGTACGCCGCATCTGGGAAGAGGACTTAAAGCTGCCCATAAATTTGGTGCGTGTGGATCAAAATGGTTGGGATCAGCTTCCTTTTTCCGATGCCCACTTTGACCTCACGTGGCAGTGGGCAGGACTCTGGTATATCAATAACCCAGCAGGGTTGCTCCGTGAGCTAGTTCGCACCAGCAACAATCTCGTCTTTGTCGCCATGCCCAATAACCTGCAAGTAGGCTACTGGATGCGTAAGTTGGTCATTGACCGTGAGTTCTTCCACACCCACGATGAAAGCTGGACAGACATTGGGCGCATCCGTGCCATTCTAGAAGAAGAAGGAGTGGAGATCCTTGATCAAGGCGTACTCGATGTTCCGCCTTGGCCCGACACGGTTATGCCCGCCAATGAGGTACTCAAGCGTTTGGGCATCCGCAGCCGCAAGTTAGAAGAACAATTCACAGGTGATGGCTGGCAATGGAGCACAATGGCCTATTATTTGGGTCAAGAACCTGAATTATATGACCGTGTAATCCGCTACGCCTGGCTCGACCATGCCCCGCTTCCCTGGCAGGTCAAAGCCGTATGGGCACATCACCGCTATCTATTGGGGCGCGTGCGCCAACCAGGAGCAAATAAATGAATCTTGCCTATTACATCAGCCGCCTAGAACAACAGGCAATGGCAATTGCACAGCTTGCCGAAAATGTTGGCACAGGTCAAGCCCACTGGAAGCCATCGGCGGACGAGTGGTCAATGTTGCAAGTCATCGAACACCTTCTCGATGAAGAACGGCGAGACTTCCGTCTGCTTCTCCACAAGCTACTCTCGGGGTCAGATGCCTCTTGGCCTGTTAGTGAGCCTGTTGATGCCGAGGATGCAGATGAGGGTGAAGAAGAAGGCGAGCAAGATCCCACGCTTGGCTCCTCGCTCCAGAGCTTTCTAGACGAGCGTGCCGATTCGTTGGAGTGGTTGAACGGCTTGGTAGCGCCGAACTGGGAGGATGCCATGTTGACGCCACAGAGCCAGAAGTTTAGCTCCTTACAAGCGGGCGACATCTTGACCTCCTGGGTTGCCCATGACCTGCTGCACTTGCGCCAACTCATCGAGCTTCATTTCGCCTATCAAAGCCAACTCGCACAACCCAATTACTCTGTTGATTATGCAGGCGACTGGTAAGGATGCACCAACCCTTCTTTGGAGCTCCAAGCTCCGAGGAAGGTCACACCCTTAAGAGAACTAACGTCGTAACGCATAAGGTAACGCCAAAGAATGGACAGTTTGCATGGCTTTTCGCACGTTTGCTGATGCCGAAGAAGCAGCGATCTACGCTGCCAGCCTGGACGAACGTTGGCCCGATCGCAACGCCATCAAAGCGCATCTAAGCAACCAACTCAACATCGGGCGAGATGCCCATGTCGTTGAATTTTGCGCGGGGGCAGGTGCACTGGCAAGAGAGCTGTTCAACAATCATCCCGACATACGCTACACCGGCATCGACATCACCACCCCGCTGCTGAATGTAGCACGCACCCACTTGGCTGACCATGCAGCGCAAATCACGTGGATTGAATCTGACCTCAACCAGAACCAGTGGCTGGAACAGATTGCCAAGCCCATTGATGCCTTCGTATCGCTTCAATCGATCCACGACCTAGGTGATGAAAGCGCTGTCGCACGCATTTTGCGCCTTGCCGCCGAAAATCTAGTCCCAGGGGGAGAGTTGGTCTACGCCGATTTGCTGGCGGTTGAACCACCCGAAGAAAATTCCAATCCAGGAAGGCTGCGCGCAGATCGCCATCTCGACCTGCTGCGTGCCGCTGGCTTTCCCACTGCCATCTGCACGTGGACAATCGGGCCTTTTGGCTGCTTCCAAGCCAAGCTTACCTAGAATTAACCTACACATTCACCACATCTGTTATTAAATTTTGTCATCAAAAACTCGCAGGAGAAACCATGATTACACTTTATGACCTAAAAACAGGCGAACCAATCGGTGAGATTACCCAGGCACAATTGGACTTTCTAACCAGCCAACTAGAGGAAGAATCTGCCACCGACACAGATTACTATATTAACGAGGCCACACTGGATTATTTTGCAAAGCAAGGGGCCGATGCCTCACTGATTTCGTTGCTGCGTAGCGCATTGGCTGGACGCGCAGATATGGATATTCGCTGGGAAGTTGCCTAACCTGTCATAGAAAAGCCATCATCAGTACCATAGACCCAAGTACCACAGACCCAAACCCTAAGATACTTACTTGATACCCATAGGTAAGTTGGAGATTTTTAACTGAAATTTTCCGTCGTACCGCCACCATGCGCCCTTTTGGGCGAGGAGAGCCAGCATGGATGCTGAATTCGTTGTCCCAGGCTTTGATGCCGCCGGTACTGCCGCTGGCATCAAAAAAAGTGGTGACGCTGACCTTGCGCTGATCATCAGTCGGGTTCCCTGTCGCGCCGCGGCCACCTTTACAAAAAATGCCTTTCCTGCCGCCCCCGTTCAATATGACCGTTCGATCCTAGACCTCAACCCAACCGGCATTCATGGTGTCGCCATCAACGCTGGTTGTGCCAATGCCTGCACAGGCGTACCCGGTGACGCCAATGCACGCTTGATGGCAGAAATTGTGGAAAACGCGATTGGTGCAAATGATCATTCGATCTTCGTCATGAGCACAGGTGTGATCGGTGTGCAATTGCCCATGGAGAAATTAGAGAGGGGCGTTCCGCAAGCAGTAGCCCAGCTCCGTCCAGATGGTTGGCCCGAAGCTTCGCGCGCCATTATGACCACCGATACGCGCCCCAAGCTCTCCACGCGCAGCATTGAAATCGACGGGCAGAGTGTTCGCTTGACCGGAATCGCCAAGGGCGCAGGCATGATACACCCTGACATGGCAACCATGCTCAGTTTCATCGCCACCGATGCCGCCATCAGCCAGCCACTCCTGCAACAGGCCCTCAGCGCCGCAGTAGAAGTCTCTTACAATCGCATCAGCATTGATGGCGATACCAGCACCAACGATACCGTGCTGCTTCTCGCCAACGGCTTGGCGGGCAATCCAGAGATCACTGGCGAAGGCCCCGATTACAGCGCGTTTTTGGGAGCCTTGACCGAAATTTCCAAAGAGCTTGCGCAAGCAATTGTGCGTGATGGCGAAGGGGCAACGAAGTTTGTCGCCATCCATGTCCGCGGCGCAAAGTCAGCAGAAGAAGCGCATCGTGGAGCCAATACAATTGCCACCAGCCCGCTGGTCAAGACTGCCTTCTTTGGCAACGATGCGAACTGGGGGCGTATTCTCGCTGCAATTGGCCGGTCAGGCATTGCCGTCGAACCCTCTCGCTGCGCGCTCTTCGTCACCGGCGGCTCTGGCGTAGGGGATCGCCTGCCCGAGTTGCAGCTTGTTGCCGGTGGCACGCCTTTGGCCTATGCCGAAGCCGATGCCGCTACACGCTTTGCTCAACCCGAAATCGATGTACGCGTAGACCTCGGCTTGGGGAATGGCGAAGCCACCGTTTGGACTTGTGACCTAAGCCATGACTATGTCAGCATCAATGGCGACTACCGCAGCTAAACTTTCTTGCAGAAGATGCAATGGGTTCCATAGATGGCATCCATAGGAAGAACAAAGCTGTACGTACCTGGACTTCTAGAAATTACGGCTATAAATCACGGTGACTGCGCCAAAGGAAATTCCTTTGGCGCAGCCCGTTTTATCTTTGGCAGGAGGTTCCATGCGAACGCATCCGTGGCGACTACGTTTGTGGATAGAATTTCGACGCTTCCTGCTTCTGCTCGTCGGCACGCTCATCGCGGCCATTGGCTATGCAATCTTCCAAGTACCCCACGACATCGCGGCAGGCGGCGTCAGTGGCATTGGCATCATTGTCAACCACTTCACAGGCTTTTCAGTCGCCGCCTTCTATCTCCTTGCTAATCTACCCCTCTTCCTCATTGGCTTCTTCACCCTCGGCGGCTGGCGATTCCTGCTCAACACTATAATAGCCGTGCTGATCTTCACCGCAGCAACAGAAGCAGCCATAGAGTTTCTGCCCATCTACCTCGGCCCCGCAGCCATTACAGGCGATTCCCTGCTCAGTGCAATTTATGCTGGCTTAATCGGTGGCTTGGGTACGGGCATGGTCTTTGCCGCGGGCGCGACATTAGGCGGCACAGACATCCTGGGGCGCTTATTGCAACAACGAACCGGCATCCCCCTCAGCCAAATTTATCTATGGGTTGATGGCGGCGTAGTTCTTACAGCCGCGCTGGTCTTTGGTTGGGAATCTGGGCTTTATGCGATGTTGACTTTACTGCTCAGTGGGCTAGCGGCAGATTACGCATTAGAAGGCCCCAGCCGTGCCCGCAATGCCATTATCATTACGACTCAGCGTGAGGCAATGGTGGAGGCACTGATGGAGAAACTAGCGCGTGGGGCTAGTTATTGGGAGGTCACTGGCGGGTACACGGGTGAACACCGAACCGTCATTCTTTGCGTCATCTACAGACCGCAAGTCAACGAACTCAAGCAAATTGTCAGCGCCATTGATCCAGATGCCTTTGTCAGCATTGGCGTTACACAAGAAGTAATAGGCTATGGCTTTTCAAGATCACATTATTAAAGAGAGATTCCCGCAGGAACAACCAAAACAGTCCCAGTAAAAATGAGTGAAGAAATTAGGAAAAGAGGCCAAGCCTGGACCAAATCTTAACCATGCGTTACAACATTGTTAAATTTGGACAGCGATACTGCAGAAAGTTGCGCTGATTAACTGGGGAGCTGATCACGCAGCGATTCTACAGTCATATCTACCTCCACGTTCTATCCTCTCTGTTATCCTCAGTCGCAGCCCATCTACCTCAAAAGGATGGGCTGCACTTCTACCCCCCAAATAGACTCCCACATGATAGCTTAATCCTGTTAAGTCCAAAGTTCGCGCAAATTATCCCAAAGCAAATAGCTGCCAATCACCACTACCGTAACCGCCATCGTTAACCAGAAAAATTCATAGAGCAAGATCAAGGCCGCAACCACGGCAAGTCCAATTGTTACACTAGTGACCATGCGTACAATGCGCCCGCGAAAGGTTGCTTCGACAAATGCAAAGAGCGCAAGCATGACCGAAAGGCCGAAGACAAGATAATGCTGTGCAAAATAGAATAGCCCAACCAGCACCACCAACATCAAGCCGATACTCGCCGCGGCCCAAATCTCCGCCAAGCGTCCAGCACGAAACTGTTCATCAGCCGTGGGGGTATGGGCGTGGTGGATATGGGCACGTGGCGTCTCGCGTACCCCTGCACGCAACAAAGCCGCATAATCATCCAATGATTGCAACAGTGCCTGATCCGCTGCCAACTCCTCACGCAACTTGGCAACCTCATTCGAAAGGCCATTCATCTGGAGCGTATACTCTGCTTGCAGCCGGTGCAAATGTGGTTGGCGACGCATCGCACGAGTGGCGATACCGAGATTGCGCAGTTCAAAAGCCTTTTGCTGAATTGCATTCTGCAATTCGATCTGTCGATCTTTCAAATGCACTTGTTGAGAAACAACCAGCCGTAACTCCTCATCAATCGGAGCCACTTTGTCCAAGCCAGCCCAACCCACAGGGTCATACCAGACGCGGCGCATGGTACGGTCGCGATTATACATTGGCCCCGCGGGTGCATCTTCGCCAGCAAAAGGATCACGCGCATAAAGCCCCCACAATCCACGATAGCCACTGACCCACCCTTGTTCAGGACGCAGCAAGCGTGGCAGATCCCACTCCTTATCTTGCTCAGGGCCAATGCTAAACCCATCACCGCGTGCATAATCTACAAAGGGAATGCGAAAGAGATTCGAGGCTTGCTCTGGTACTTCGGTGTCTGGTTCATCCTGGTATTGACGGAGTTGGTTATACCAAAACTGCTGGAGCCAATCAAGCACCTTGGCGAGCGGTTGCAAGAAGGTCAGTTCCAGTTCGGTTAAGTATTCGCCCTTGCGGAAATAGGCAGCATGAGAGCCAGCCGCCACATAGACAACTGGATGCTGATCGATCTTTTCCACCTCAGGATCATCCCAGCGACGGCGCAGATCATCCCCCTCATAATCATGCGCGGCATAAGCAATCCACTCAGGTCGAAAGCGATCCAGCAGGTGATTCAGATCAGGCTCGTTATCGCTTCTTGTTTCCCCCGACAAGGGTTGGTCGGCACGTTCGGACAGATAGATCGAGACTAACTCCCAGTCAGCCTCATGGTCATTTGCGCCAAAAAAGCCAGATCGCCAATTGTTGTAGACATAGAAAAACCAATATTGGATGACAACCCAACCCGCTTCATGGATCACGCGCCCATGATAGGTATATGCTTCGTCTCGTGTCAGAATATGATCATAGGTCAATGCAGCTGCCGCGGCTGTATCACCAGGCACACGCCCGCGCGCCAATAACGCCACGTTAAATAGGGCGTCCACAAAGCGCGAAACATAGCCCACACGTGCCAAGCGACCTCTGCCGGTTGCAAAATTCTGCTCGCGCGGTGCTTGCTTTTGCAACGACTGATACGCAGCCAATTCGGTTGCATCCAGTGGATCGGTAAATTTCAAAAAGTAGACCGCATCTGGACGACCTACATCCACCCTCCCCAACTTATCTAGGGTCACCTCACCCGAACTCAAGAGACAAACCGCATCATCTCCTGGGTGCTGATACCAGAGGCTGGCGCGTTGAATATATCGCTCAACGTCGATAGGAAAAAACTGTTCTCCTTGCGCAAAGCGTAACACTGGCTCATACCGGCGCAGCAGTGCCAACTCCAACTCAGAGAGAACGTATTCGGTTTTTTTGCTCTCGACTGGTGAACGAAAGGCGAACGTCATAGGTATTCAGATAGAGTACAATAATGATACACGTGAGCATGAGCAGGTAAATGAACCATTCGCCCTCCTGCACAAAATAGCTCGACAGACAGAAGAGCAAGAGCATACCCTGAGCCATCATCGCGCGCAGCCATGCCCTGCGTCGTGCCTGCCATAGTTCCATCGCCGTTGCCAAACCCCAAAGTGCCATCGGCAAAAGAAAGCCACCCAGCAGCAGCGTCTCCCGCACGGTCATCGACAGCATGACCTTCCGAAACTCCTGCTGCCAATTCAAGCTGGTAATACCCAGCCACAGTATCGCCAACAAGATAATCGCCTGCCCCGCCAAGAGCAGCGCAATCACGCGTAGCGTCCAACGCCGTGCCCTAAGCTCGACGGGCATCGTCTCCTGAAGAGAAAGTTGCTGGCTTAAAAGATCCTTCTCGTTAAAATCAGCCCCGTTTGGAAACATGGCAGTCACAATTCAGCGTGCCTGGGCAGCCAGCGTCCGCTGCATCTGATCAAGATGCCCCTCACCGTGGCGGGCATAGTGGTCAAGCAGATCTTCCGGCGTGATCGGGCCATTCTCAGGATGGAAGCCTTTGCGCTGCCACTGCTGATCATCCAGGCTCGCAAAGAGATCACTCCAGCGCTGATGCAAACCACGCAACAGGGTCAGTGACGCACTGAGGTCAGGCACATTTGCTTCTGGTGTCAATGCCCACAAATCCTGATCATAAGGACGCACCGTAGGATTCTCTTCGGTCAAAATCAGTTTCAACCGAATATAGCTATTCAAATGTGAATCTGCCAGATGGTGCACATTCTGGGCAACACTCCACTCGCCATCCAGAAAATGGCTCGCGAGTTGCTCTGGCGTTAACCCCGCCGTAAGATCAGCCACCTGCTGGGGAAGCTGGCGAATCTTCTCAATTAATTGCACGCGCACAGCGGCGTTCATCATAGAATTTGTTCCTTAGTTTCCCAATTTAATCCAGCGATTCAATCCAGCGCCAATTATCTAAAGGCCGCGTCGTTAACTATACCGCCAACGCAAAAGGGATGGCAACTCCCTCTTTCAATAATAAGCATACATGATCTTGAGCTGGGGCGATACGCCTTTAACTCATATTGCCGGTTTACAGTGGCGCTTCATACTGGCGATAGGTATACGTCATAGGCGACATTTGCACCCAAAAGATCAACACATGATAATTCATACGTCGAGAATCCCATATAAGGATTAACCCAAACAAAGAACAACCCGAGCGCAGCACGCTGATAAGAGAGGATAGCCTATCCACACGTCTCGTTTTGCCACCTTGCACGGCAGCCATGATCTACGTCTCTCCGCCTGGGGGCCTTACAGCAAGCGATATATCGGCATCTCACACACCGACGTGCGTGCTGGGTTGCGCTTTGACCTCACAGTCTTTCCAGGGTTATACCGGCGTAGCGTACAAGTTCCCAATGTTATGTGGGATTCCGGCTATCATCCCTGGGAAGCATCGCCCAACCTTGCCTACTACAGCCATCGCCACGAGCTAATCTGGCGCGATCAACTCTATGTTGACATTGCCTACTGCCGTATAGACGAGAACGCTGTGTTGATCCATTGCACGGGTGTTAACCACAGCGATACAATCCAACAACTCTCGCTACACTATGCTGCTGCGCTCCATTTCCCCCCGCGCCAACCCTACTCTACCGAGGTATTGCGCCCAGCTACGGTAACAGTGCCACCCGGCGCAAGGTGGATCAACGCGCTCGATTATCATAACGTTCATTTCGCCCGTTTCGACCCACGCGCCAATCTCACTTGGGACGGACAGGTGCGCGGCGAGATTCGTGCCCACGGCTTTGTAGATGGGCTGGGCTTAGGGGATGGGTGGGGAGCCACGCAAGGCGACAGCGTTGCCTATCAACTGCATCTAGCCGAACCCATGCAGAATGCGCGGCTGTTGCTACGCGCACGCTGGGCTGCGGGCACTTCGATTACACTGCGTCTAACGAGTCTTGCCTCAACCATCGTGACGCTGCAAGGCAGTGGCGATCTCACGCTCTATCCTGTGCCACTCGGTGCGTTGCCCGCGGGCGAACATTACATGGAGCTTTCCATCGCAGAGATAGACATGGGGACAGAAACCAAGCGCGGTGTGGAGATAGATGGCTTTGCCCTTGTTGAAGCGCAAGCAGCATCAGCCATCCAATTCAGCCCGGTCGTGTGGAATCCCGTCCCCACTCGTTTGCAATCCCCACGACCCGATAATTCCCTGCTCTTGAAATACGATGCAGTCGATCAGGTCTACGGGCTGGCATGGGGCGTGCAACCTTCAACGGTACGCGAATTTTACACAGCCGAATTGGATGGCATCATGCGCCGCAAGGTGCATGAGCATGTTGCCCGCACCCTCTATGGAGAGGGTGAAGGTCACTACACCAACGTGCTCATGCAGCCCATCTTTCTAGCGCCGGGTGAATCGCACACCACTGTAGGGCTGGTCTGTTGCGGCACAGAAGCGGCAGTCCATGCGCGCCTCGCATCCTTTGACCCCTCACCCGCCACCTGGCACGCCACCCTCACCCACGCACGCAGCCAACTTGCTGATCTAACGCCCAATCCAGAGGGTGACGCCTATCGCTTTAGCCAAGAACGCATGGCGGCAACCCTCAGCACCAACGTCGTCTATCCAATCCGCACGCGCGGCACATGGATTCGCCACTGTACGCCAGGCCGTTGGTGGGATTGTCTGTACACATGGGATTCCGGTTTTATTGGCCTGGGACTTTTGGAACTAGACGTGGAGCGCGCCATAGATCTGCTCAACGCCTATCTCACCGAGCCAGGGGATGGCGACGCAGCTTTCATCCATCACGGCAGCCCCGTTCCCACTCAGTTCTACCTCTTTCTCGAATTGTGGAACCGCACTCAAGACCGTAAACTGCTCGCCTATTTCTACCCGCGCCTGCAACAGTATCACCGCTTTCTAGTCGGGCGCGTCGGCAGTTCCACCACGCGCATGATGCCATCAGGTCGTCCACTGCAATCGCGCCTGCTGCGCACCTGGGATTATTGGTACAACTCTGGCGGCTGGGACGACTATCCACCCCAAGTTTACGCCCGTGACAACAATCTCTATGATCGTGTGACACCCGTCGTCAACAGCGCCCACGCCATCCGCACCGCCAAAATTCTCCGCATGGCAGCTTTGGCTCTGGGCGAAGAGATTACAGAGTACGATCAAGACATTGCCGAATTAACCCATGCCTTGCACCTCCACGCATGGGATGAAGAGGTGGGCTATTTTAGCTATCTACTGCACGATGCGGACGGAGCACCCAGCACATTCTTGCGCCACAGCAGCGGCGTTAACTTCAACATGGGCATGGATGGCGCATCGCCCCTGGTGGCAGATGCTTGCACGCCTGCCCAGACCACTCGTCTCGTTCAACACCTAATGACTCCTGGTCGCATGTGGTCGCCCGCAGGTCTCTCCACCGTAGACCAGACCGCGCCCTATTATCGTGAGGATGGTTACTGGAACGGGGCTGTGTGGATGGCGCATCAGTGGTTCTTCTGGAAGGCACTGCTTGATCTTGGCGAAGGTGAAACCGCTTTCCGCATCGCCAAAACAGCACTTGACCTCTGGCAGCAAGAAGTGGAGCGCACCTACAACTGCTATGAACACTTCGTAATCACCAGTGGACGCGGTGCAGGTTGGCATCACTTTGGTGGACTCTCTGCGCCTGTTCTCAACTGGTATAGTGCCTATTATCGCCCAGGACGACTTACCACAGGCCATAATATATGGCTTCATGCGCTCACAATTGCCCCAGACAAGCGCCATTTAGAAGCCGATCTTGCTCTGCATGGCAGCGACTGGCAAACCCCTGTAGTTATTGCCACACTCGCCGCAGATCAGAGTTACACGGCAACTTGGGATGATCAGCCTGTGCCGTGCCAAAGCCGCGCAGCAGGAGCAGTCGAGATTACATTGCCCAACGGCAACGCCAGGGGGCGACTTGTCGTGCAGGCTGGCTCCTTGCTAGCTTGACGTCAACCCTGTTCTTCGCTACCATCATCTAATCTGTGCACCATCCCAATCTGGGCACCATCCCGCCGCCATCTATCGGGGAGTTTTTATGTCAGATATGACCTCGACCGCGATTGACCGCCTCTTTGCGGCAATTAACCCCCAACGCTTGCTCGACACAGCCAAAGAACTTGTTGCCATTCCCAGCCCCACCCGCAGTGCAGGTGCGGTGGCAGACAAATTGGCACAAATTCTCACCCAAGATGGTTTCGAGGTAGAGCGTCCCATTGCCGATTGGCCCGAAGCCCCTGCCGTTGCTGTGCGCCATTCAAGTGGCAGACCAGGCCGCGTGCTGCAGTTCGATGGTCATCTGGATACCGTACATCTGCCTTTTGTCCCGCCCCGCTTTGAGCATGGATTTCTCTATGGCTCTGGCTCTGCGGACATGAAGGGGGGCATTGCCGCCTATGTCGAAGCATTGCGTGCGCTGGCAAGCACCGGTGCGCTCACTGGCGGAGGTATCTTGCTCACAGCGCACGACCATCACGAAGGCCCTTGGGGTGATCGACGTCAACTGCGTGCGCTCGTGCGCAGTGGCTACGTAGGCGACGCAGTGCTCATCCCCGAATATTTGGCCGATCGCTTGCCCGTCGCCGGACGCGGCTCGGCAATCTTTGATGTCACGATCAGTCGCCCTGGCAACCCCGTACACGAAGTCTTGCGCCCACCCAAAACCCCCGATGTGATTGGCGCAGGGGCAGAATTGGTCATGCGCTTGCGCCAATACAATCTTGAATTAAGCGCGATCACGGCTCCCTATGTGGGGAGTGATTCCGTCTTTGTGGGCAAGTTCCAATCAGGCGAAATCTTCAACCAATCTCCCACCGAATGTCGCATTAGTGGCGCACGTCGCTGGGTCACCCCCGGCACAAGTGAACTCGTAATGGATAGCTTCCGTGCGCTGCTCGATGAAGTAGCAGAAGCCACCCACACCACCATCACGGTCGAGTTTGACATCCCTGGCGATGCCTTCAGCATCAGCCCCGACAACCCGCTGGCAACCGCCTTTCAAGCCGCCTATGTCCAAACCACGGGCGCGCCCCTGGCCTTGGGCAACAAGCCTTTTGTCGATGATGGCAATATCTTCATTGACGAAGTAGGAATTGCCGCCATCACCCACGGTCCCGCTGCCGCAGGAGCGCATACGGCGAACGAATCTGTTGCCCTGGATGAATTAGTGCGCGTGGCGAAAACTTATGCGCTCACGGCACTGCAATTTTGTGGAGCTACCGCCTAGGCTTCTTACCTTTTAATCTTTACATTTTACTTTTTTGCCTAATTCTTACTTGCTACCTGGAGAAACTTTCATGCCGCTTGATGCCCGTCGCAACCAGCTTATAAGGCGCACCTTTCTCGACTATCGCCAGATGAGCGAATTTCTCGAACAGCCTTTGATCATCAACAAGGCCAAGGGGCTCTACTATTGGGATGCCGACGGCAAACGCTACTTCGACGCCATCGGCGGCATCTTTGTCGCAGTTTTGGGCCACGGTCATCCGCGTTTGTTGGAAGCCATGCGCAAGCAAATGGAGGAACTTACGTTCGCGCCTCCCCTCCATGCCATTTCCGACGTGGGGCTAGATCTGGTTGAACGGCTGGGCGAATTAACACCGGGGAATCTCAATTATATCAAGCCATTTAGCGGTGGCTCAGAATCCATGGAAGCTGCACTCAAGTTTGCCCGTCAGTATTGGAAACAAGCAGGGCATCCCAATAAATTCAAATTCGTCAGCCGCTACTATGGCTATCATGGCGGCACCTTTGGCGCAATGGCAGCCAGCGGCACGGGCAAGCGCAAAAGCCCCTTTGAGCCGCACGTCCCCGGCTTTGTCAAGGTCTTCCCCCCCACCTATTACCGTGACCGTTTTAGCACCTGGGAAGAGACGAATCGCTTCTGTGCTCAAATGTTTGAAGATGTGATCGTGATGGAAGACCCAGACACAGTTGCCGCTGTGATTGTTGAGCCAATCGGCAACACGGGTGGAATTATTACGCCTACGGATGAATACTTCCAGATTCTGCGCCAAACTTGCGATAAATACAATGTCCTACTCATCTTCGACGAAGTAATCACTGGCTTTGGGCGTACTGGCAATATGTTTGCGGCGCAGACCTTTGGCGTCACCCCTGACATTATCTGTGGCGGCAAGGGGCTATCCAGCGGCGTCATTCCCTTGGGCGCGATGATGGCGCGGGAGGATATGGGCGAGGTCTTCCTTGGCCCAGCCGAGCAGGAACTCAGCTTTGCCCACGGGCATACCTTTGCGGGCAATCCGTTGGCTTGTGCGGTGGGATTAGCAGTATTAGACGAAATTGTAGAACAAAAGCTGGAAGCCAAAGCGCGCGAAACAGGCGACTACTTGGCAACCAAGTTGGAAGGCTTAAAGAAATATGGCGTCATCCGCGAAGTGCGCGGCAAGGGTATGTTACGCGGCGTTGAGCTAACACGCGATACCGGAACGCTGCAACCCTTCCCAGAACTAGGGCGCGCGCTAAAGCAGACAGCACAGAATAATGGGCTGATCATGCGCGTAGACCCAAATTGGTTCGCCGTAGCCCCCGCGCTCATCGCCGAAAAGAGTGACATTGACGAAATGGTCGACCTCATCGAGCGCAGCTTGCTTGATGCCTTAGAGATGGTTGGCGTGTAGATCCTTTTTCAGATACTTTACAGAGATTTCTCACAAGGACTTTGATTATGCGTGTTACCACCAAACAAACCTTAATTGCCACCATAGCCGAGCGCTTCCGCGACGCGCATCAGCGTCGCGGCGAGTGGATACCCACCGCCGACGGTCGCGATGCCGCCGCTATCTTTGCAAAACTCGCAGCACTCCCCAAAGATGCGACGGAGGAATTAATCACCGCGTCCGTTGGCGACAACCGCTGGACCGAGAATGTCTGTGACGAATGCCACGAAGACCGCGACATCACCATCATCCTGGGCGAAGAGATCCACCACCCCACCGATGCCATCGCTCTCTGTCCAGACTGTCTCAAAAAAGCCACCAAGCTCGCTTCGGCATCTGCGTAGCCAACGGCACTTAAGTACTCCGCGAATAGGTATCTATCCTGTCACCTTAGCCGACAGGATAGATACCTATTTTGGATGACAGATTGGCGAAGCAAATAACAAAATGTGAAGCCATAAGCGCATTTCGCATGATCTCGTTTGCTCTATCTACCTTTTCAACTCCTCTGCAAGCAAGCATTTGAGAACAGGTTGCCCCTTCCTTTTTTTTATGATACAGTTGCGCTCGCAGCCATAGAATACACAACAGGATCTTAGCCGCACGCTTTTGCAAAATTTCTACCCTCTTAGCACGTCACTCCCTAGGTGATTGGGCCATCCCCCTCTAACAGAGTTCCCAACACCTCGACGTGGTCTAGCTTTCTCAACTCGTTGGTACCTGTCGTGTCCAAAAACAGGACAGATCGAACTTTGCTATGGCTTCAATATTGACCGCAGGTTGCTTCCACTGACGGCTATTTTTGTTCACCGTTGACCAAAGGAGACCAACTTATGACTCATCCCAACCGGCTCACACGACGACAGTTCATGGCGCTCACAGGTGCTGCTGCTGGCACTGCCTTGCTAGCAGCTTGCGCCCCTGCAAGTGCCCCTGCCGCCGAAAGTGGTGCCGCTGCAGGCAAAGAGACCACCAACCTCATTGCCTGGTTTACAGATCGGCGTACTATCAACGAAATGACCGAGCAAGTGGCAATCCCAGAATTTGAGGGCAACAATCCCAATATCAAGGTCGAGATGCAGTTTGTGCCAGAGTCCGAGTTGCAGCAAAAGCTGCTCACCGCAAAAGCTGCGGGCAACGCGCCGGATATCTCGGCAATTGATGAAACATTTCTAGACACCCTCACCAAGCAAGAAGTCTTGCGCCCCATTCCCGAAGAGGTCATTGACGTCAGTGGTGAGATGGGCGCTCTCACTTCCTACCTCTACCGCATCCCTCAGGGTGCGGATGATGGGCGTTACTATGGGCTGCCCAACGGGGTCTTCAGTTCGGTACTCTATTACAACAACGGGTTATTGCAGGAAATGGGTTACTCACCTGAAGACATTCCCAATACTTGGGATGAATTCATCCTGTGGGCCAAAGAGGTGACTGTATGGGATGGGAACACCCTGCAAACAGCGGGAATGGGCCTCTTCGCCAACGAATTTAGCCTATGGGAAGACCTGCGTTTCCAAAACGCCGGTTCGCTTGACGGCAACCCTTTTGCCACTAAAGAGGAGATGCGTCTTGCCGATGATGTAAGCGTGCAAGCATGGCAGTTCATCATGGATCTCTATAATGTCCACCAGTTGGACAGCATCGCCGAAGGTATAGTCTCGCGCGATCGCTTTGGTGCAGGCAATGCCGTTACGCTCTACCAATGGACATGGTTCAACGGCTTTATGGATACCCAGTACCCTGAAGTGGATTGGGGCATCATTATACCGCCCTCGCCCGATGGCGAACCGCTCTACGGACGTCGTGGGCCAGATGTAGGCTTCACATTGACCAGCCAGAATGACAACAACTTAGATGCGGCGCTGACCTTCTATCGCTACTTGGTCGGCCCCGAATACCTTGCCCGCTACTGCAAGTTGCGCGGCATCCAGCCCAGCCTCAAAGGCATGTGGGAGACACCTGAGTTTAATGAGGAATCGGGGCCACAGTGGGCAGCAATTGCCATCAAGAATCGACCCGAAAACACAGTCGATCCCGGCTTCTGGCCTGTGGAATTGGTTAACATTACCAATCGGCTGGCTCCTTCCATCCGTGACGAAGGTGAGGACATTGTGACAGTTCTCCAGCGCGAGGAAGCAGCCGCCAATGAGTTTCTGGCGGCGAATCCGCAATGGAGCATCCTCAGCGCCGCCGACTATGAAGCCAACCCCCAGTGGCTGACAGTAACTGGATAACGTAACGGAAGTCAGTTCGCTAGCATTATCTCTGTGCGCCGGTCATTAAGTTGACCGGCGC
>JBBQIG010000003.1:0-26701 GCA_038324715.1 Anaerolineae bacterium
CTGGGCACGCGCTGCCTTCACCGACCCCTACTTTCTGCACGTTTGGCCCGATAAACCTCCCCTCTTTATTTGGCTGTTGAGTGGCGCATTTGCCCTCTTGGGGCCAAGCGCAGCCAGTGCGCGCTGGGTGAGCATTGTTGCTAGCACCCTGACCATTCCGCTGGCGGCGGCGGGCGCACAACGGCTCTGGCATTCGCGCACAGCTGCCTTGCTAGCAGCGTTGCTCCTCACGCTCAATCCCTATGCGCTCAGCTTTGCCCCCACTGCCTATACAGATTCACTGCTGGTGTTGCTGGGTACAGGTGCGGTAGTGCTGGCGCTGGGGAAGCGTGGACTGGGTGCAGGCTTGCTTTTGGGTGCAGCGTGTATGACCAAGCAACAAGGGCTTTTCTATGTGCCACTGATCGTCGCGCTTTTGTGGAGCGCAGATCTATGGCGTACAGAGCAGTCGTGGCGTGTACGCTTTCAGTCATTTGCCCAATTACTTGCGAGGATGTTATTGGGCGCTGCACTAGTTATTCTGCCCATCCTGCTCTGGGATAGCCAACGCTGGACTGTGGCTCCTTCGCCGTGGGACTTGGCGCAACAGACCTATGCTCCTTTACGCTGGCTCCCCCCCCAACAGTGGCTCTCTCGCTGGAATGATTGGCGTGAGTGGCTTTGGTATTTGGGTGGCAGTGGTATCGCCTGGGTGATGCTGGGTGTGGCAGGCGTGATGGCTGTGAGAATGAGTCTGCGTCGCCCCCAAATGTTTGTGTTGATTGGCTGGGGGATTGCTTTTTTTGCGGTGCATCTTGTTTCCAACGTCCAGGTGTGGGATCGCTATCTGCTACCACTTGCACCCTGGCTGGCATGGCTGGCAAGCGGGCCATTGGCTCAACTTCTGCGCGTCTCTTGGCAAAGTTGGTTGCGCCGCTTAGTCGTTCTCTTGTTATGTTTGGGGCTAATCAGTCTGGTTCGTCCAGCATTGGACGCGGCACAGGGGCGAATGCCTATTGGTGGCGACCACGGCGACTATGCGGGACTCACTACTGCCATTGCTTGGATTGCGGATTCAGAGGAAAATCCGGCGCACAGCCCCTTGATTCTCTATCACCAAGCGTTGGGATGGCATTTCCGCTTTTATCTCTATGATGAGTTACAACCACAAGGGGATGACCCGTCGCGTATCGACCTGCGTTGGTTTCCCTCCGCTGCCTATCTTGCGGATAATGCTGCCAAGTCTCCCTACCCCCCCAAGTATCTCCTCGTTCCAGAGTGGGCGACCCCGCGCGACCTGGCGTTGCACCTGGCGCTGCGTGGCTTGCACCTGGAACCACGCTTGCAGGCGGGGCGTTTTACGATTCTAGAGGTGATTCAGCCCATGCGTCCTCTTTGTGATTGGTGTATTTCTTCACTGGCTACTCTATCTTCTACGGTGTCTCCAACAAGGTCTGACCCAATTTTTATGCCCTACAAGTTTCCCTTGCCTGTCACCTCACAGATGTCAACACCGCGAGTGATAACGCCTTGAATCATTTAAATGATGTGGAGAGAGGATCTTCGGATAAGGTTATCTCCCGGTCAAGGAATATAGTTGTTGCAGCCATGTTGGCGCTCTTTGTGGCGTTGCTTTACGCCCCGCTACTCTCTACCAATCGCGTGCTTGCCAGTGGTGATATTCTGCTCTACTTCTACCCCTATCGTGATTACGCTGCTGCCGCATTGCGCGCGGGCGAATTGCCACTCTGGAATCCCTACATCTTCCTGGGTGTACCCTTTTTAGCCAATCCACAGGCGGCTGTTCTCTATCCCCTGCATTGGCCCTTGAGTTGGATGCCTGTGACCTTCCAAGTCTATTGGAGTGCCGCCTTGCACACCTGGATATTGGGGATGGGTGGTTACGTGCTGCTACGCACCTGGGGACATAGCCGTTGGGCAGGACTGATCACAGGGCTGGTCTTGGCTGGCAGTGGCTTCTATGGTGGGCTGATGGGTCACCTTAATCAGATGAATGGCGCGGCGTGGTTGCCCTGGGCGTTGGCGCTGCTGGTCTGGGAAGGGCAAAACCAGGTACAAGGGCAACCCCTTGCCTGGCGGCGCATGGCACGCGCTAGTGGACTCTTTGGCTTGCTGGTCGCGCTGATGCTGCTGGCAGGACATACGCAGACGGTCTACATTAACCTCTTTGGATTGGGCGTCTGGATACTCTTATCCCCACTTTCAATAAGTTTTCCACGACTTATCCCCAGAAAACTTCGTGCTTATCCAGGAGTTATGCTCAAAACTGGGGATAACTCTGGGGATAACTTTGAAGAAATGTCTAATACTTCAAATGAGGATAACCCTGGGGATAAAGTGGAGAAGTCACTCCAGATGCTCATACCCCTTGCAAGAAGGTTGGCAATCTATGCGCTGGGCGTGGCATTGGGGGCATTGATTGCGGCTCCACAGTTGTTGCCAACCCTCGAACTGAATGCGCGTGGCTTGCGCCAGGGGGGATTGAGCTATAGCGAAGCCAGTAGCTTTAGCCTAAAACCTCTGCTGCTGCCCTGGACGTTACTCCCTACCTATGGGGTTTTTGATCTGGGTGTAATTTTTAGCACGTCGGGCTATACCGAGTTTGTCGCCTATATCGGCCTCATTGCGCTGATTTTCTCTGTAATTGGTCTGTGGCGTACACGGGGCGCGGCATGGGGCAGTGGATTGCTGCTCGCTGCGTTGGGATTGTTCTTGGCGGCGGGACGTTGGAATCCTTTTTACTACTTGCTCTACTGGCTTGTTCCAGGATTCGATCTCTTTCGTGCGCCTGCGCGCTGGATGATGATCTACACCTTGGGCATGGCAATTTTGGCGGGTATTGGCATTGAGCATTGGCTGAACCGGCAGGGGCGCAAGCTGCTATTGGGCGTCGTCGTCGTGGCATTGGTGGGGTTGGAGTTAATTTTTGCCGCACGCGCACTCCCCCATACCCAGACCACTGCGCCACAAGCGGTCTATGATATGCGCTCATCGCTTTCCCATCTACTCACCGACCCAAGCCGCGCCGCGCTCCACCCTGCCGCAGCCGGACGCTTTGTGAGTATGAGCGCGATCTCCTTTGACCCTGGCGACATGGCAGATTATGCGCGCATTTTTCGCGATGGGCCAAACCCTCAATTAGACGCACGTGCCTTTGACCAGTTGATCATTGCACTCAAGTTGCAGGAGTTGATTACGCCCAACCTGGCACTGCTCTGGCGCGTGCCTAGCCTGGATGGTTTTGATGGCGGTGTTTTGCCGCTGGCTCGTTATCTTGATCTGCTGACCCTCTTTGTTGCACCGGACCAACTGATCTCCGATGGTCGCCTGCGCGAGCAAATTACCCACATGCCCGCTGCCGATCTGCTAGCGCTTTTCAACGTACAGTATGTAATCACTGACAAGGTGCGCGATCTTTGGTTTGAAGATATCTACTATGACCGTCAGATCGGCGCGCGCCTAGACGATGTACTGCCCACAGTCACACTCGATGCTCCCCGCCCTTTTGCTGCCACGCACCTCCACCTGATTGCCTCTGCCGAAGGCGAACCTGCCTTGCTCAGTGGAGCCAACCGACCCGTATTAGAGGTGACTGTAACGGGTGTCGATGAGAGAGGGGCAACCACTTCGGTGCAACTGCCTGTGTTGGCTGGGAGTGAGCAGGGCGCGCAACTTGCGGATGGCGCGCTGGACAGCCCCCTGGCGCAAGCCAACGGTGCAGTTGTTGCGTATCGAGATGTGGAGGGTGGACGTCAAGAGTATAGAGTCAACCTGCAATTGCCCACCATTTTGAGACCAGAAGCCATTACACTAACCTGGCAACTGGATGCGCCGCCCATTCGGGTGCAAGCTGCTACCCTGGTGGATGCAAGAACCGGGATGTTTACAGCACTCTTACCCAGTGATCGGGGCCGCTTTCAGCTAGTCCACAGCGGCGATGTAAAAATCTATGAAAACTTAGACCTGTTGCCACGTGCCTATTTGGTACACAACGTTTTGGGTGTCACCGATGCTGCACAAGCTTTGGCACAGGTGGCAGCGGCTGATTTTGACCCTGCCCAAAGTGCCGTAGTGGAAGGGCTAGCCAGTTTTAGTGCCGCCGTATCTCCCCAAAGCGGTGCAACTCCTGGAGAGGGTGCGACCTTGGTTGCTTATGCCCCCGAACGGGTGGTGGTTGAGACCGATAGCGAGCAGGCAGCTCTGTTAGTCTTGTCGGACAGTGACGATCCAGGCTGGCAAGCGCTTGTTGATGGTGTGCCAAGTCCGATTCACCGTACAAATGTAATGCTGCGTGGCGTGGCGGTGCCCGCGGGAAAGCATTTGGTGGAGTTCATCTATCAACCTGAACCCTGGCAACAGGGGCTTTGGCTGGGTGGGGTGGGCCTGTTTTTCACAATTGCACTCATTGTTGGCTCAATTACGCTCAAGCGCAAGTGACGTCTTCTGAAAAAGGTCAAGTGATTGAGCTAGCCAATCCACATGTAAGCGTGGATTGTGTATAATGATTCTCTATTTGAACTTAGCTTTGAACTTAGCTTTGAACTCGGTTCAAACAGATCGGAGCGTGGCGACATAGGTGTCGCCAATGAAAGTTGCTATGAATACCTTTAATCGAATTACAGCAATTGTGTTGTGGGCATTGCTGATGGCGGCGGTGGGTATTGCTGCGGGTGCGCCCATTGTCACCGTCGAGTGGTTGCAAGAAGCGTTGACCCAAAGCGGCGGATGGCTGCGCGCCCAACAAGAAGCTGACCCTAGCAACTTTCTAATTGGGCAAATTGCCGTCGGCGTGATTGCGCTCATCATCTTTGGTGTGCTGATTGGCGTGGAGATTTGGAGTGGACAGCGGCGTGGTGTGCGGATTCGCACAGTGCAAGGAGGACAAGCTGAACTGGATACTGCCAGCATCAGCCGTCGCCTAAGCTGGCAACTTGACCAACTCGCCGAGGTCATCAGCGTGGTTCCCATTGTCAAGTCCAAAGGCGGTTCGGTCGATATCAAACTCGAGATCGAGGCTGCACCCGATGTGGATGTACCGATGAAGACCGATGAAGTGGTGGAAGTGACGCGTGACCTAATTGAGCAAGATATGGGGTTGAAATTGGGACGGCTGGATGTACACATGCGCTATGCGCCAATGGATCCAGAATGGGTGCGGTGAGCGAGTGGGCTTTGTAGATATTTCCGGCTGCTGTGATGACCTGTTGACTTCTTTTCAGCTCTGTTTTCAGGTGTACGAGCAAGCCAAACAGATAACATCATGACCTGGCGTGAACTTTGGCAATCGACAGTCACCAACTTGCGAGCCTTGTTGGGATTTTCCTCTACAACGCAATCCTCGTCTATACCACCGTCTGCGTCACATTCTGCGTCACAGCGCAGGCTCCATGCGTTGACGGGGCCTGTCATGCCCAATGCACCGGCGCATCCTGTGGATAGGGCTCCAACTGTGGATGAAACTGGAGCCGAGACAGGGGATGAGGTTGGGGACATTGCCCCTGCGCCATCAACGGAAGCGATTCACCAACCGCAAGCAGAAGAGATCTCTGCCAGTCAAACGCTAGCCAGCACCACGGATGTTGCCCTTGTTCATGCACCCGTTGCCCTAGACGCGCCAACCATTCTGGATCAATCCATTCGAGATATTGAAAATATGAGTGTGCCTGTACCTGTGGATTCTACTCGCCTTGATGCTGAAGAACTTGACCCCGAAGCCATTGATCCTGCTGGCAGCGAAGGTGTGAATGAAGATACTAATGAAGATATTAATGAGGATGAAAGCGATGATGTGATTGATGGGGTCGGCAGCGAAGATGCAGATGGTGATGAGGATGCCAGCCATAACGCCAGCGCAAACAGCCATGAGCATGACGACGGTCTCCCATTGACCGCGCTACTCGAAAGCTTACTCTTTGTGGCTTCTGAACCGGTGGAGCCAAGCCAACTGGCGCGCACACTGGCACAACCGTTGCAACGAATCGAAGAAGCCCTGGTGGAACTTGCCACTGACTATCAGCAGCGCAAGCGAGGATTGCGGGTGCAGCGCCTGAAGGACAAGGTGCAATTGGTCACAGCCCCTGCCGCGGCCTCCTTTATCGAGCATTTTCTCAACCTTGATGCTACCACGCGACTCAGTGGGCCTGCGCTTGAGGCACTTGCCATTATTGCCTATCGCCAACCCGTCACCCGCGCCCAGATTGAAGCCGTGCGCGGGGTGGATTGTGCGGGTGTGCTGCGTTCACTGGTACAGCGCGGACTTGTGGCAGACGTCGGACGTGCAGAGGGTGTGGGTCGTCCGATTCTCTATGGCGTTACCGAGTTATTTATGCAGCACTTTGGCTTGATGGAGATGACCGAACTCCCCCCGCTGGAGGAGACTGATGCCGATCGCTTGTGGGCTGCCACAATCTTGGAGGAACAGTCACCCGATAGCATGCCGTTTACTCCTGGTGAAGAAACCAACTCGCGTTGATCCCCATTCTAAAACGGTACGAAACTCCTGCTAGTCCCTCTTTCTAACCATTTTTCTAACCATTTGTTGAAGGTCAGCCAATTCGTTGGTAGAATGTCAGGTAAGGAACTTATCTTCGTGGCACCCTATAGACAAAAGTAGACTGAAATTGCCTTTTGTAGCAAGTTCCTTGAAGAGGCTCATTTAGCTCATTTAATCGAGCGCTCAACTAATGGAGGCGCTATGCGTGTTCGTGCATGTTGGACAGTGGTTTGGGTGTTGTGTTTGCTTGGCATTGTTGCCAGCCCTGCCCTGTCTCCCGTTGCCTATGCCCAGGATAAATCATTGGTTTGGGAACGGTTCGATGTGGATATTGAGGTCTTCCGCGATGGCACTTTTGAAGTGGCGGAACATCAGACCATTCGTTTTACCGATGGCACCTTTACCGCTGGCTTTCGAGAGATACCGATTAGCCGCTTAGAGTATATCGACCAGTGGGCTGTGACCGATGATGAGGGCAATGTCTACCGTCTTAGCAATGGCGGTACGGAGCCTTACACCTTTACTGTCAATCAGCAGGGTGGAAGCTATATTATAGAATGGTTTTTCCCCCCCACCTCGAATAGTTCAACCACCTATACCTTGAGTTATCGGGTGCATGGTGGGTTGCGCTTTTATGAGAACGGTGACCAGTTGTGGTGGAAGGCAATCTATGGCGACCGCAGCTTTCCTGTATTAGCGGGGACGGTGCGCGCAATTGTGCCTAACGGTGCTACGATCCAAGAGTGGGCCGCCTATATCGATGAAGCGGATGCACGCGATTTCGCCACAGCGACCGTGATAGAAGGCGACCAAGCAGTCCTCTTTGAGTTGGATAACCGGCTGAGTGCAGGACAAGAATTTGAGATACGCGTCGAGTTCACGCCCAACGTTGTCGATGGTGCACCGGCGGCTTGGCAAGCCTCGGCAGATGCTGCTGCTGCCGAACGTGAAGCCGAACTCGCTTTTCAGCGCCAGTGGGGATCGATAGCTACCTTGGGCTTTTGCGCCCTCGGTCTGCTCTTTACCTTTGGCGGGCCTGCTGCTGTCTATGCTTTCTGGTATCGCCGCGGACGTGACAATCCAGTAGGTCACATTGCTGAGTACTTACCCGAACCACCCACCCCCCTTGCCCCCGGCATGGCAGGTACGCTGCTCGACGAGCGGGTGGATATGGAAGATATTATTGCCACGCTGGTTGACCTGGCGCGGCGTAAGGCGATCAGCATTACCGAGGTGAAGGAAGATGGGCTTTTCCGCACCGGTACAGACTTCATCTATCGGCGCGAGCGGACGGATGTTCCGTTGGCGCAATATGAACAAAAACTTCTAACCGCGCTCTTTGGCAGCAAAGATGAAGTCACCCTTTCTGACCTACGGGAAAAGTTCTATACCAAGATTGATGGCATCAAAAAGAGCATGTATGAGGAGGTTGTCAAGGAGGGATACTTCCCTGCCAACCCAGATAGTGTACGTTCCCAATTTGGCTGCTTGGGGATTGGCATGATGGTCATTGCTGTAGGGGTGGGCTTTGTTCTGGCTGGTGCTGTTGCATCGCTGACTGACTTTGGCTTTGCACCTGGCGTTGGCCTGGGCATCACTGCCGTTGCCTTGATTATTGCGGCGAACTTTATGCCGCGCAAGAGTGATAAGGGAGCCGAAGAAGCCGCGCGGTGGGAAGCGTTTAAGAACTATCTGAGCAATATTGAAAAATATGGCGATATCGAAGCCCAAAAAGAGATATGGGATCGCTATCTACCCTATGCAATTGCCTTTGGGGTGGAAAAGCAATACATGGCAAAGTTTGCCAAAGTAGATGCGCCCATTCCTGGCTGGTACTTTCCCTCTCCCACCCTCTATGGGCCTTACCGCGGCTGGTATTATGGCACGCCCTATGGATCGCCCAGCAGTCCCACGATGGGCGGTGGTGGCATGTCAGGTGGCATGTCGGGTGAGCGAGGCAGCATCGGCGGTGGTTTGAGTGATGCAAGCCGCGGCATGGGGGCAAGTATGGCGAGTATGAGTGCCGGGCTGGGTTCCATGCTCACCAACGCCAGTAGCACCTTTAACAGTCGCCCCGCAAGTTCTTCGTCGGGGGGTGGCTGGAGTGGTGGCGGCGGCGGTTTCTCCGGCGGTGGAGGTGGCGGCGGAGGCGGCGGTGGTGGGGGTGGCGGCGGTTTCCGCTAGGCAAAATGCTTCCTCAGTACCGCATGAATATCCTGAATAGCTGAGTGCGTGGCGAGTCTACTGAATGACCACTACACTGAATGACCACTAAATGATAGGTGAACGATAAGGAGTTTCGTATGGTCGGTGGCGGAAGAGTCGTCGGATTAGGCTTAATGATCGGTAGCGTGGTGCTTCTGGTCGCCTTTGCAGCGTGGGCTGGCACAGCGCTGATGAGCGCAGAGACTTCATCTAGCGGCATGGTGCTGGGGTTTGTGCTGGCACTGGTGGTGCTAACGCCAATCTTTGGCGTGGGTGCCTATCTGTTCCGCTCCGGTACAGCCGAGCAAGGCCAATATGCCGTTGTGCAGCAAGAGCGGCGTATTCTCAACATGGTCTTGACACAGGGGCAGGTTTCTGTCGCTGAATTGGTCGCTGAATTGCAGCAACCGCGTGATACTGTTGAGAATATGATTCGTGACCTCGTGGGGAAACAGTTGTTTAGCGGGGCGATCAACTGGGAAAAAGGTCTGCTTTACAGTGTGGAAAGCCAATCACTCACCGGTGGGCGCAAATGTCCAAACTGTGGGGGTGAACTCCAATTTGCTGGCAAAGGACTGATCGTTTGCCCCTATTGTGGGAGTGAAGTCTTTTTAACTAAGAATGCAGCAGCCGCAACGGCTAACGAGTAAGATCAGCGCGTGAGGTCAAGCCTCGACAGTTTGTAGATTATTGTAGCTATGTGCTTGGTATTCACCATAGCATTTGAACAGGGTATTTCAAGAGGAGGCAGCTAATGTCCGACCAATTTGTAGACGCAGCCAAAGAGCGCATGGGCGCAATTGAGCGTTTATTGAAGGGCTTGCCAGGGATTCGTGGTTATGTAGATAAAGAGCTACGCCGAGACGCGGACAAGCGAGTGCGCGACTTGATTGTCCAAGAACTAGAGGCAGAAAAGCAGGCGTTGCTAGAAGTTCAGAACATCCTTCTTGAAAACAAGGGGCTGTTGTGGCTGGACAATGTAGATCAGGCGGTGCAGAAGCTTCAGATCTTGGCGGATCGTATTAGGACTGCCAGCTATGGCTATTCTGGCTTGTTTGATCCCGTGCCTATCCGCGAGGAGGCACTAGATGCGTTGCATCGCTTTGACCAAGCATTGGCGGAGCGCGTGGTTGATGTCAGGATGGCGATTAGGGAGCTGCGCCAAGCTGTCACTGAAAATGGCGACATCGCGAGCAAAGTACGCAAGCTCGTTGATCTTGTAGCTGAGCTAAATGTACTCTATTCTAAGCGACATGAGGCTGTTCTCTCCCCTGGTCTTCTCGAAACGCCAGGTTATATGGATGAAGCGACTCAGTCGGAAACGCCCAACCCATAAGTGAAAATGAGGGTAGTACACGCCCTATCCTACCCAATCTCAAAGAGGGTTCCTTCGATTACCTGTTTTGTGGTGTAGGTTCTGTACAGTTGTAGGGATAGACAGAGTTGCAGTAAATTCGGATTGCAAAGGAGAGCGTAATGCCGCGAATTATTGATGTAGTTGAAGCGCCAAATCAGGGCGCAAATGAGATGGTTGCCCGTGTCCCAGAGACCGGTTCGGGTGATTTTCGCTTAGGTAGCCAAGTGATTGTGCGCGAAAGTCAGCGTGCGATCTTTTATCGAGACGGTAAATCTCTAGATACCTTCCCCCCCGGTCGCCACACCATTACCACCATGAATATGCCCATCTTGTCTGGGTTGTTACGGTTGGCGACGGGTGGCAACAACATGTTTACTTCCGAAGTCTTCTTTGTCAGTATGCGCGAATTTACGGACATGAAATGGGGCACACCCCAGCCCATCAGCCTGCGCGATACCGATTTGGGCTTGGTGCGGCTGCGTGCGTTCGGTCAATACACCATGCAAATTTCTGATCCTAAGCGCTTTGTGGATCAGATTGTGGGAACGCAAGGTCTCTACATGACCTCGCAAATTGAGGACTACTTACGCAACGCGATTATTAGCCGTTTGACCGATGTGTTGGGCGAGAATATGACGAGCATCTTTGACCTGCCCCAACTCTTTGACGAGATTGGCGCGGGGATGCGTGCCAAGGTGCAAGATGACTTTACTGCTATGGGCATTGCGCTCAAGCAGTTTATGGTTGTCTCGATTAACCCCACCGAGGAAACGGCAAAGGCTATCGACGAACGTGCCAGCATGGGCGCAATCGGCAACCTCGACGCGTATATGAAGTATAAGACTGCACGAGCTGTGGGCGACGCTGCACAGTCGGGCGGTGGTGGTACGGGTGAGGGATTAGGTTTGGGTGCTGGCATCGGCATGGGCGCAGGCATGGCAGGCATGATCAGCAATGCCATGCAGAGCAACCAACAGCCGCAGCAATCGCAGCAACCTACCCAATCTAGCGCCCCTGCTGCCAGCAGCGTGCCCGGTGTTATGACCTTGGAAGAAGCCGCAGCCTATCTCAAGGTTGCTCCAGCTGACATTGAGGCCATTATTACCAGCGGCGATCTGAAGGCACGCAAGATCGGCGAACAGTATCGCATCAGCAAGGATGCCATTGACGCATATTTGGCTGGCTAGTCAAAGAGTCAACTAGTCAAGTTAGAGTCAAAAGCACATTACCTTCCCGAAAGCTCCAGCTTTCGGGAAGGGCTGTCACTCTGCTCGTCTGCCCCTCTGTCTCCTCGCTTTGCATAGTACAGACCCATCATCATGCATGCAACAATCTCAAACATTTGTGCTATGAAAAGAACGCACAGGCGTACCCAAGCGATAGTTTTACACGTCTGTATAGGTGAACTGTATAGGTAAACATGTAGTAGAAAGCATAGATAAATGTAGTAGAAAACATAGATAAATGTAGTAGAAAACAGATGCGCCTGCACCTAGTGGGCAAACTGTATTTGTGATATTTGTGCATCAACGTGATCTTGCACAGTGACTTTACACGCTAACATTACTCTCAAATCAACATTGTGCTGGGTTGCCCATCCCCGCTTCGGAAGCGTTCCTCTGGAATGCATCGTATTGAACAACCAGGAGAAATATCTTGCCGTTGGTTGAATTTTGTTCGCCCGGAAGGACGATACACCCCCTATGAAACGATGGGAATATCTAACTTGGGCGGGAATCTTGGTCATTTGTTTGATCACTGGACTCTTCGCAGGCCAGTTGGCAGCACCTCAGCCGGTGATTGGCGTGGTGCGTTTTGAAGGCGCGATTGATTTTGCGGCTGCGGATCAGATCATCAGCCTCTTGGAAGAAGCACGCCAAGACCCCACCGTTGGGGCAGTGGTGCTTGAAGTTCTAAGCCCAGGTGGGTTGGCGACCAGCAGCGAAAGCATCTTCTATTCCATGTTACGGTTGCGCGCTGAAAAACCCTTGGTGGTGGTCATTGATGGGTTGGCGGCAAGTGGAGGCTATTATATGGCTGCCGCGGCCAACCGCATCTATGCACCCGCCAGCGCCTATGTGGGTAACATTGGTACGCGCGGCCCCAGACCCCAAGATCCCTATATTAGCCCAGATGAATTAAGTAGTGGACCTTATAAGTTCGCAGGTGGTAGCCGCTTTGATCAAATCAATCAGTTGGATCTAATCAAAGAAGGCTTTGTAAATAATGTCATTGCCCAGCGTATGAACTCGCCTGTCAATCCGCTCAAGCTAGACAAAAGCACGGTGCAAGAGGGCCGGCTCTATCTAGGCAGCGAGGCTGTTGCCGTTGGTCTGGTGGATCTAGAGGGCGCGCGCAGTGATGGCATCTTGGGTGCGGCAGAACTGGCTGGCTTGAGCAACTATAGAGTTGTGCAATTAGACGACTATTTGGGCATTGACCTCCAGGTGGAGTCTGACTTTAACCAGACGATTCTGGACATCGCCACTTCTGCCCCCCCGGGTTCGGTCTTTTTGCTAGACTCTCGCATTCGCTTGCCAGGAATGCAAGAGGGCAACGAAGTTGAAGAGCACATGTTGCGCCTGCGTGACATATCGCCAGCATCAACCAACAGCCGCAATCTGCCCAGCAACGCAATCCAAGGGATTATTCCGGGGGCTGATTCTGTGCCCACTAAGGAGGGTTCGTGATGCGTGCCACGACCTCACGTATTCTTCTGGTTACCATTGCGTTGATTCTGCTCTTGTCGCCGCTTCTTGTGCGAACATTCGTCTGGGGACTGAATGATCGCCCTTATGCTGTGGGTCAGGTGCCGATTACGAGTGTAGCGGCAACCCCTGTCCCCACCATAACACCCGCAGCGTTGAATGCAGATTCAATGTTGTTGGATACGCCCATGCGTCCTGGGCCAGTCGTTGTCGATTTGGCCCATGGAAACCGGCTGGCGCGTTCCCAGTTTGAACCACTCTCTGCGGCGTTGGCTCGGCGTGGTGTGGGCACTCGTTTTTGGTTGAGCGATGTCGATGTTCTCGCCTTAACCAACTACCTGGATTATCCAGATCAGTCAACACTGCTTGCCCCACTGTTGGAAGAAGCGAGCGCGCTGGTTGTGGTCAGCCCCTTCTTTTTGTGGAGTAAGGATGAGATCGCCCTTGTCGAGCGATTTGTTGCGGATGGTGGACGACTGCTCTTGATCAGCGACCCCGACGTTGTGGGCGATTTGGCCCAAGACATCAACACACTGGGTGAACCATTTGGGGTGGTCTTTAATGATGACTATCTCTATGACACTGCTATCAATGATGGCAACTATACCTTCATTTTCCCGGATGATTATGAGGGAGAGGCTGAACGGCTTGCCGCACGCCGTATTGCTTTTTATGGCGCACGCAGCATTGGTGGCGAAGTAAAGCCGCTTTTACGCAGCGCCTTTACCACGCTCAGCAGCATTCGCACCGGCATCACCAACTTTACAACGATGGCGCTGGGCGGACTAGAATCGCGCGGAACATTGGGCCAAGTGTTAGCCATGAGTGATTTCGATGTGCTGACCAACTCCTATGTGGAGCGCCATGACAACAATGAATTGGTGGAATTTGTGGCGGGTTTCTTATCTTCCGCCAAGCGCGAAGACACAATTACAGACTTTCCAGCTTACTTAGGCAAAGAGGTTTCACTGATCTTTGGCAATGCCGAAGCGGTGAATGCCAAAATCTTGCTTGAAGGAGCACGCATCCAACGCAGTTTGGACTTGACGGGGCGTTCGTTGACTCTCTCTGGCACGACATTGCTGACCACAGCACTCACTGCTGGCGCAGTTGCCCCTGAAGTTGATCTGATTCTGTTGGCTGATTATGAGATGATTTCTGAGCAGACCGATCTGCTGAAACAGATCGGTTTCGAGCGTGTGGAAGTGACGGCAACGCCACAAGTGACAGCTACAGAGGTAGTGACGGAAGTTGTCCCGCTCATGAGCACACCCGTACCCCTAGGAGAAGTGGGGGAATCGGAAGATGAGGACGCAGGCGGAATTGATATTGATCCACCTATCGGGGAACCCACCGAAGAGCTTCCTGAACGACCGATCGAGGACGAGGAAGATTTCCCTGAGAACTCTAATCTGCCAACGGATGCGCTTGCGTTGAACATTACCACGCAAATTACGCTCACCGAGCCCCTAACCGTTACGGTTCCGATTACGGATACGCTACCGGAGAGTGAAGGGACAGGAAGTGAAGGGGGTACTGCGACACCAGAGCCAACATCAGAGGCTAGCCCCACCCCAACACCCACCGCAATGCCGACGCCATCACCCACGATCTATTTGGAAAAGGCCGATGGTTTGCGCTTGGTGGCACGTCAAACCGTGATTATTGCTCAGTTGCAATTGGGCAACCAGCATCGTTTGGTGGCTGTGTTGGGTCATGATAATGCAGGGATTCAAAATGGTGTCGAGCGGTTGCTGAGTGGTGATTATACCGGGTGTCTCACAGGCGAGGACCAGGTGGTCTGCTCCTTTGAGGGCAGCCCCGAAATTACGCAAACCATCTCTTCTATGCAACAATCACCTGTTGCACCTCCGTCGCTGAGTGCGACCTCTACACCCGCACCCACGAGTCCACAACCGACGAGTCCGCAGGCGAATCAATCAATCTTGATTGTAGACGACAATGATGCTGCAAGTGCGGGTGAAAGTAGTGAAGCCGATACCTACCTCATGGCGCTAACTCAAATGGGACATTCGCCAACCTTATGGTCAACCGCGAGTCAAAACCTGCCTCCCTTAGAGGAGTTGAGTAAGCATCGCTGGGTGATCTGGAGTAGTGGTGATTATGAAAATGGCGGGCCTAGTATCAGTGACCTTGATGTTCTGCTTGGCTATATCAATAGCGGTGGGTGGTTGACCATCAGCAGTCGCCGTCCCTTCTTTGCCATGAGCACAGAAGACCCGTCGGTGATTACAGACATCACTGTGCATAACGATCTCCCCGAACTCGTGACAGGGTTACCTTCTGAGACGATTGAACTCGCCAATGGCCTGCCTCCTGTGACACCCTTGGAGATCAGCGGTGGTCTAGATGGGCCTGCTGTGGCGCTACGGCGTGGACCCGATAGTGGATCCCCTGGCAGACCGCTGCTCTTTGTGGCGACGGATGAAAATTCACCCGATGCAACAGGCGCGCGGCTGATGATCCTGGGCATGTCACTCACTTGGCTACCGGATGACTATGACATTCAACTTGCACAGAATATGGCGGATGTGATGTTGGTCGAGGAATAACTCTCTACACGCCAGCTTATTCTCTACTCGCCGCGCATCACTTTGTAAAACAGGCTATGATCACGCAAGTGTCATGCTCAAAACAAAGTGATGCGCGGCGAGTTTTTGATCTGCCCGTGTACGAAATTACGAGCACTAGTCACCCTTTTACGTTACATATCAGGAAGTAACCAAATAGTTGGCGCGTAGAACAGGGCAGGCGTGTGCAGGATTCATCAACGCCCTGTTAGCCCTGTCATGTGGATGCCTTCCAGATAGTAGCGTTGTGCGCTGAAAAAGAGGATGATCAGCGGTAAGACCATGACGGTCGAGGCAGCCATCAACCAATGCCACTGTGTGGAGTAGAGGTCGGAGAAACCTTGCAGACCAATTGCCATTGTCCATTTGTCGGTGCTGTGCAGATAGATTAGGGGCAGAATGAATTCGTTCCAGTGGTTAATAATGCTAAAGATCATCACAGTTGCAAGGGCAGGCTTTGCTAGTGGCAAGATGATTTGCCAGTAGATCCGATAATTGCTGGCACCGTCAATGCGCGCGGCTTCGTCTAATTCCAGTGGGATGGTGAGAAAAAATTGGCGCAGAAGAAAGATAAAGAAGGGGCTGCCCCCAAACCAGAATGGAACAATCAGCGGATAGAAGGTATCGATCCATTTTAGATAGCGAAACAGAATAAAAGTGGGAATGAGGGTCACGATGCTGGGCAGCATGAGCGTGGAAATCATCAGGCCAAACCAGAATGAGCGCAGTGGAAAGCGCAGCCGCGCAAAGCTGTAAGCCGCCATCGATGCTGTAATCACCGTGCCCAGGGTTGCTAGGATTGTAATGATCATTGTGTTGAGGAAAAATCGGGCGAAGGGTTGCGCGTTCAACGCCTCGGGGTAATTTTGCCAGCGGATAGGGTCTGGAATCCATTTTGGCGGCAAGGTGAAAATTGCGCTCGGCTCCTTTAGCGAAGTAGAAATGAGCCATACCAACGGCGCAATCAATACAATGGCAAAGGCAGAGAGCACCAAGTGCCATAGCAAGTCGCCTAGTAATGCACGCCCACGCTGCGTGATCTTTTCAGATCGTACCTTGGGCGGAGAGGCTTGTTCTAAGGATGCTCCAGCAGTCATAATCGAGCCATTTCACTCCTGTTGTACATCTGTTTCAAAATATATACTGTCTCTACTGTCTCTGCGCAAAGGGTCTTATGGGTGCTCTATTGAGTGCCCATTAATCTGGCACGGAGCCTTCATAGAATACCCAACGGTCGGAGAGACGGAATTGGATGTAGGTAAAGAGTAGGATAATGAGGAACAAGACCCACGCCATCGCCGAGGCATAGCCCATGCGGAAGTTTTCGAAGGCCATGCGATAGAGATAGAGTACATAGAAGAGCGTTGCGTTTTCAGGGCCGCCGCCGGTGATGATATAGCTTTGGGTGAAGACTTGAAATGCGGCGATGACGGCGAGAATTAGATTAAAGAAAATCGCAGGCGAAAGCATGGGCAAGGTGATGTTCCAAAAGGAAGCCCAGTTGCCTGCGCCGTCGATTTGAGCGGCTTCATAGAGCGCCGGTGGAATGCCTTTTAGCCCAGCCAGCAGGATCACCATCTGGCCTCCAATCGTCCAGAAACTCATAATGATGAAAGCCGGTTTGGCGAGTTTGGGGTCTTGCAACCAGTAGAGCGAAGGCAACCCCAGCCAGTTGAGCATGCTATTGGCAAGACCAAATTCCGGGTTAAAGATCCATAGCCAAAGCAGCGAACTGGCGACCACTGGCGTAATGCTGGGGATAAAATAGAGCGTGCGATAAATGCGGATGCCGCGCAGGTTCAGGTTCATCGCCATTGCCGCCAACAGCGCTAGCAGAAGATGCAGCGGCACGCCGATAAAGACATAGTAGGCAGTGTTGTAGAGTGACAAATAAAAACGGCTGTCGTTAAAGAGCCGCTCGTATTGGGCAAGGCCCGACCAGCGTGCGGGCGTTACCATTTCCCAATCCATGAAGCTGATCAGAAACGACGCAACCATCGGCCCGGCAACAAAGACAAAGAAGCCGATCATCCAAGGCAGGATAAAGATATATCCATCCAGATTTTCGCGCCAGAGGAGTGAGCGGCGACGGCGGCGTTGCGGGGTGGAATTTGTGACAGCCATATTTCCTCAGATCCCGTGGATAGCAAAAGAACAGGAGCAGATACGACACCGAATCTCCCACATTACGCGGGATTTCTTGTGCCGTATCTGCTGTTTCCCGTTCAGGAACTAAGCTTGTGGTTCAGATGCGATCAACTCGTTGACGAGGTCGGCAATCTCATCCAAAGCCGCCTTTGGATCGCGCGCACTGATTCCATAGACGCCTTCTAGCGCGGTGGTAATCTCGCGATGCACGCCGATCCAGTCGCCAGCAACCGGCTCGGGGCGGCCATAGTTTAGCGCATCCAGAAAAACTTGTTTGGATTGTGGCGGGGCGTCTTCGGCAAGGTAGGCTGGGCTTTCAGCCACGGCTTGATGCGCTGGTACACTAAGACCGTTGGCAGCAAGATGTTCGAAGGCGCGTTGGCTTTCGACCATACGTAACCACGACCAGGCCCCTTCCACGTTTTCCGTGCCTGAATAGATGCTGTGCCCGGCAGAAGCCACACGCGTGGTGCGAACTTCGTTGGGATTGTGTGGCATGTGGGCAATATCCCACTCGAATTCGGCAGGCAAGATGGCGGAAAAGACTGAGAATTGGGGGAACATTCCGATTTGGCCGGTGAGGAATACTTCGGCATAGGGTCGCCCCGCCAGCTCGGCACCTGATGCATGGACGCCGTCTTCATGAATCAGGTTGGCAATCGACTGGACCGCCGCGACCGCCTCTTCTTCATTCATTGTATATTGCGTGCGATCTTCGTTCAGCACATCGCCACCCATTTGCCAGACACGTACAAAGGTATAGGCGTTGGCATTGAAGTTGGCAACACCGTACACTTTCTCTGCGCCTTCTCCCTTTGTAACCGTGCGTGCGATCTCTACGAAGTCGTCCCACGTCCAATCTTCGGTAGGTAGGTTTGCGCCACTCTCTTCGAGCAAGGTCTTGTTGTAAATCATCACAGAAGAAGTCGTCTCGCGCGGCATGGCATATAAATTGCCGTCCAGTTGGAAGTCGGCAATCGAGCCGGCAAAGTAATCATCTGGACTCCAACTGGTGTCGCTGGCAAACAGGTCGTCCAGCACCAGTGGTACATTTCGCTTGGCGAGACCGGGGTTAATGTAGGTGTGCGTCCAGAAAACATCGGGCGCTTCGCCACCCGCAATCATGGTTAATAACTTTTGCTGAATTTCAATTGCGCCGCCTGGATGCCAGACGAAATTGACGGTCACGTCGGGATCTTCCTCGGCAAACATCTCTTGAATGGGCAGATAACGCGCCTCTGAATCTACACCACCTTGGGCAAGAAAGACAATAGAGCTAGTCTCGGCACTTGGGGCCGAACCCTGCGACGCATCGGGTGATACACCTACAGGGGCACACGCAGCCAGGGTAAGCGCACCCAGACCCACTGCGGAACGGCGCAGAAATTCCCGGCGATTCAATGGGCGTTGACCCTTGATTGCAGGTTGCATAGAGTTCTTCTCCTTGTAAAAGCACACCTGCTTAGGCAGATGTGCAGCGGCCTAATAAATTGATTGGTGGTGCAAAATTTGTCAATGCAAAGCGACTATGCAGAAAGAGAAAGTGACTAGCCGCAAAATTGCCAAGCGTAGAAGTGCCAGATACAAATTTACTGGGGTGAATGGTTTTGAAGGATTACGCCATAATGGTCGAAGATAAGTGCCACATCATACCCAAGTATATGACTAAGTGGCGGAAGTCTAGCACGCTCTGCACAGGGTGTCAATCGGGTTTTATGCCTTCTCCTTCACCCTCAAAATCAAGCACTCTGAAAATCAAGAGATTCCCCATATCCTCAAAATTTGTGTACACTACTGGTAGAGCCATCTCCGGCAACTGGTTTTCTGCCCGGAATCTACAACTGTCTACCGATTGAAAGTCTACTCGCATTCAGACCGGCTTTATCCAAGACGGACGATCCCAAGAGCAGGAGCATAAGAGAGTCACAATGAAAAACGAATATCCGGTAGTTGATACAGACATCCATCCCGGCGTTGTCAGTGAGCGTATGTTGGACTTTTTAACGGATCCCTGGGCAAGGCGTTTGAGGGATGGCAATCGCGCATCGGGCACGCTGGGCTATTGGAATCCTGGTGGCGTCAACCGCGCCGATGCAGTGCTGGAGAACGGTGAACGGATCGAAATTGATCCTAAGGCGATGAGCAAGTATCTGCTCGACGAATATAAGATCGACTATGGCATTCTGAACCCGGGCAATAGCCTGCATTTTGGTCTGTCACCCGAAGCGGATTATGCCGCGGCCATGATTTCAGCCGTAAACAGCATCATGATTGAAGACTGGTTACCCAGCGATCCACGCTATCGGACGTCGATTGTGGTCTATCCAAATGACATCGAGCTGGCTGTACGCGAGATTCATCGCCTGGGCGATCATCCTGGTGCGGCGCAGGTGCTCATGCCTAGTGCGTCGCGTATTCCCTATGGACAACGCTATTTCCATCCTATTTATGCCGCCGCAGTCGAACATAACCTGCCCATTGCAATTCACCCTGGTACAGAGGGGGTGGGTATGGCAGGGCCGCCCACTGCCGTCGGCTATCCCACAAGTTACCTGGAATGGCATACAGATCTGGTGAGCAGCTACATCGGCCATTTGGTGAGCATGGTCGTGGAGGGAGTTTTCATCAAATTCCCGACCTTAAAATTTGTGTTGGTGGAAGGTGGCGTCTCGTGGTTGCCGCCGATCATGTGGCGCTTTGACAAGAATTGGAAGGCGCTGCGTATGACTGCGCCTTGGCTCACACGTCCGCCCAGCGAGTACATTCGCGAAAATGTACTGCTTACGACACAGCCGATTGAAGAACCAGAGGACCCGGATCATTTGCAGCAAATTCTGGGCATGTTCGATGCCGAACACATGTTGATGTTTTCCACCGACTATCCACACTGGGACGGCGACACCCCGGACTTTACCGCGCGCTTTATTCCCAAAGCGATTCGCGCGCAGGTGATGGGTGGGAATGCCTGTGCGCTCTATGGGTTGCCCATCCCGCAAGCCGCGGCGGAATTTGCCGGAACATAAGTCGTACAACAACAGTGTAAGGAACAGTTATGGGACGAAGTACTCTAGGCTATCAACGTTGGCCTGCCGCCAAGGTGCAAGATCTGCCGCTGGATACGCATAAGATTGTCGAAATCGATGGTCGCTCGATTGGCTTATTTAACGTCAAGGGTAATCTGCGCGCGGTGTTGAATGTTTGCCCGCACGAAATGGCACCTGTCTGTCGCGGGGCGGTGCGCGGCACTACGCTCGATTCCAAACCAGGGGAGTACCGCTGGGGCCGCAATGGCGAGATTCTGGCCTGCCCCTGGCATCAGTGGGAATTCGATTTGCTGACCGGGGCATGTTTGGTAGACAAGCGTAGTTTGCGGCTTTTTCCGGTGGAAGTAGAGGACGATACAATTTATGTGTTGCTTCGCCCTGGTCGCAAGGGAGGCGCATGAGCGATGGCGCATGAATGGGGATCATTTTGTTAAAGGATCGCCGTAACAAGAGTTAATTCCACTCGATGTACCCAGAATGCACCTAGAAGCTTGTAACTTCTGGGTGCGTTTTTTTGCCCGAATAGCAAACGAAAAAAAGTTATATGCACGGGGACAAGTTTCCATTGAGAGATCAGTGGTTACTGCCTGCTGACCATCTAATGAATTTACTGTTCGACAGAAAGCACTAAACTAGAAACCTCTTGAAATACTAATAGATCTTGTGCCGAGCCAGGACTAACTTCTATGTTATCATTTTAGGGTGCCAACCGCTCAACCAGCCAGGTCTCATCCTCCTGGCGCAGATAGCGCAGACGGTCATGGAGGCGGCTAGGCCCTCCCTGCCAAAATTCGATTTCAGTAGGCACGAGTCGATAACCACCCCAAAAGGGAGGACGCGGCGGCTCTTGTTCGGCGTATTCAATTTCTAACGCCGCCAGCTTTTCTTCCAAAATCTGACGATGGGGGATTACTTGGCTCTGTGCCGAGGCCCAGGCTCCCAGGCGGCTGCCTTTGGGACGGCTGTGGAAATAGGCATCTGACTCAGCCTCGCTCAACAATTCCACACGCCCTTCCACGCGCACTTGGCGCTCCAAAGGCCCCCACCAAAAGAGCAGCGCAGCCCACGGATTTTCGGCTAGCTCTTGCCCTTTGCGACTCTCATAGTTGGTAAAAAAAGAAAACCCTTGCGCGTCTAGCTTGCGCAACAATACAATGCGCGCAGAGGGGCGATTGTCTGCGCCCACGGTTGCCAGAGTCATGGCGTTGGCTTCATATAATCCAGCATCGGTTGCCTCTTGAAACCAAGTGGCAAAGGTGACAAGGGGATCTGGATCGACTTCACTTTCAAGTAGACGACCCCGTCGATATTCAAGACGCAGACCTGCCCAATTAGTTTCCACAGCCAATTCCTCAACTCCTAGAACTTTACGACCCGCACTCATTTACAAAATTAACTCATTTACAAAATTAGAGGTCTTAGGCGAATACCAAAGTCCATCATCCAGCGCGCCGTAGGTGGAGCATCGTATCGCCACCCACCTGAAATTCGTAGGGGACTCGACGCAGATCGGCACGATGACCTGCTTCTGTAGTCCATGCCAACACCGCTGGCAGATGGGGCGACAATTCACCATCTAGCGCAACGAGCGGGAAAATGCGTACCTCGCTTGCCACGCGCAGCAACTCCTGCAGAGCCGCCAAGTGGAAAGCCTGGTCTAGCTGTTCTGTATAGAGAAAGAGCAAGTGAGAACAGAGTGCCAGATCAAAGGCATTGTCCACAAAGGGTAGTTTTGGCAATGAGCCTTCCACATAGCGACCAGCTTCCTTGCCCGCCTCATAGTCCGCCAGAAAGCTCTCCATCGCCTGCAAACGGGCTGCACCCAGCGCATCGGGATTAGCAAATTCCTGCCAGCGGTAGCGGTCTGGCTGCGCCTTCACCTGATCAATCACAGTGGCATAGGTCGCATCTACGCGTGTGCGTATGGCATCGCCCGTAAAGGCATAGATGGGGTCTGTGGAGATCACCTGATGTCCAGCCGCGGTTAGCTCGGCATTAAAACTGGCAGGGCCATCACCACAGCCCAGGATGCGCCCCGTCAAGTCACTGGGCGAGAGATCAAACATGCGCCGGTATTCGGTGGCATTGCGCCCCCAGGGGACAACTTGCTCTAATTGCATAGATTATTCCGCCCTAAAATTGCCAACCTCGGCATCGGGCAGGGCGCGGCGCAAGTCGGCAGTGGTGAGGATGACAGTAGTGCCCCGAATACCAGAACCCAATGAGACTTCCTCTTGGGCGAGCAGATTCTCGTCGATAAAAATTCGCACCGGTTGGCGCAAGCCGAAGGGGCCAACTGCGCCCTTGACATAGCCTGTGACGGAGAGCACTTCTTCTTCGCTGGCAGTGGTTAGCCGTGATTGCCCCACATGCTTACGTAACGCCTTCCACGATACCTGGTCGGGGCCTGCCATTAAGATCATGGCATATTCCCCTTCAGTCAAGCGAAAGAGCAAGCTACGCACCACTTGGTCAGGTTGTTGACCTCGTTCTGCGGCAGCTTGCTCTAAAGAATGAACAGGAGCAGGATGAGTATAGACCCGGTGGGGTATTTGTAGACCGGTCAGAACTTGGGCGACAGGTGGTAGTGGTTGCATAGCCCTGATTGTACTTGGCTAGAGAGAGAAGACCAAGTTATTCCGAGGGACAAAAGCACGAGACAGCTTGGCTCGTTACCAGGCTTCGACCGAATTCTCCAAGACGCCTAACGCTTCAATCTCACCGCGAATCTGATCACCGGGCTTGAGGCGCAGTTTCTTGGAAGAACCGACCCCTGCGGGTGTGCCAGTGCTGATAATGTCACCAGGGTTGAGGGTGACGAATTGTGATATAAACGAAATTGCCTCGGCGGGGGAGAAGATCATCTGCCCCGTGTTGGCATCTTGTTGCAATTCATCATTGAGCCAGAGCTTCATCGCCAGTTGGTCGGGGTGGGGCACTTCATCCTTGAGCGTGATCCACGGCCCCATTGGCCCAAAGGTATCCAGCCACTTGCCCACAAGCCAATCGAAGTAATAGTCACCCTCTTGTTGGGGCAAATCTTGGCGGAAGGTCAGTTGACGCGCCGAAATGTCGTTGAAGATGGTATAGCCCACAATATGATCTTCGGCTTGCGCGGGAGTCAAATCGCGTCCACTCTTGCCGATGACCACAGCCAATTCCAACTCCCAGTCGGCAAAGCCGGTGGAAGCAGGTACACGAATCGTCTCCCCGGTAGCAATGACGGTGGAGCAGGGCTTTGAAAAGAAGCGAGGAATCATCTTCTCCTTGCCCACAAAGGTGCCGCCTCCTTCTTGAATATGTGCGGCATAGTTTCCTGCCAAACAGAGCAATTTGCCAGGGCAGGGCAGCGGAGCCGCCAGTTTCACTGCGCTCAGTGGCTGCATCAACGCCGGATCGTTTTGAATAGTCTCGACTGCGCTTTGCGCCGCAGCCACAGCGGCATCCCCCCCAGCCAAAAAGGCAAGCATGCTCGCCGCAAAGGTGACATCGCCATCCGTTGCGGCGAGGCACTTCGCCAAATCATAGATGTTGCCATCCTTCACCACGCCTACCTGGGTAGTAGCACCGTGATGGTACGTTGCGATTTTCATTGAGAATAACTCCTGAATAGAGGTCGGTAAGTGGGTAGTTGTCGAAGCCCTGTCTGTCAAAGCATTGTACCGCATCTACAACTATTTAGATTTACAGCTTAGGTCTACAGCTTAGAGAAGCGGCCTAGGAACCACGATTGTTTGCAACAGCTGCTTGCAATGGTTGGCTTACGGTGCGCCATCAATCGATCAGCGCATGGGGGTCTAAAGCATCGCGCAGGGCATCGCCAATAAAGTTGAGACTGAGCACGGTGAAGGTGATCATTAAACCAGCAGGCAGCCAGATCCACGGGTGAAATTGAATGTCGAGCAGATTTCCTGCCGCACCGACCAAGTTGCCCCAAGAGGACTGGGGCGGCTGTACGCCCAGCCCGAGGTAGCTTAAGGCCGTTTCGGTGAGAATCACGCTGGTAAAGGCAAAGGTAATCCAGACAATGATAAAGGGCAATACGTTGGGCAGCACATGGCGCACCATGATATCGCGATCTTTTGCACCGATACTGCGCGCCGCCAACACAAAATCTTGGGCGCGCACCTGCAATGTTTGGCCGCGTACCAATCTTGCCAACCCTTCCCAGCTCAACAGGCCGATGATGAGCATGGTGTTGAAGATATTGGCCCCAAAGACCGCGACGAAGCTGATGATCAAAAAGAAAACGGGAATGGCAGACATAATCTCCGCAATGCGCTGGAGAAATAGATCCACGCGACCGCCGCGAAAACCGGAAACAAGCCCAAAGGTCGTGCCGATGACCAGTGAGATGGAGACCGCAACCAAAGCCACAGTGAGCGAGACACGCCCCCCATAGAGAACACGCGCCAAAATGTCGCGCCCCAAAGCATCCGTGCCAAAGAGGTGAGTTGCGCTAGGTGCTTGATTGCGGTTGCGTGCATCAATGAAGGTCGGCTCATACTGCGCAAAGATGGGTGCAGCCAGATTCGTCACCAAGATCAGTGCCAGGACGATCAGGCTCACCAGCGCCAGCCGGTGACGGCGAAATCTGTCAAAGACAAGTCGTGCTAACGAACGCGGGGGGCGTTGAAATTCTTCATGCAATCTGCTACTGGTACCGGTGCTAGGGGCAGCCGTGGCCTGCATAACAGGTCAGTCCCTTCTGAATAAGCCTTGTAACAAAATTTACCGAAAAGAAATTGCTGAAAAGAACGGAAATAGAGCGAATGAGAGCCATTGATTGTTGCACTTACTCATTTTCGTCATAGCGAATGCGCGGGTCAATCAGCGCATAAACCATATCAACCAAGAGGATGCTGATGACGAGGATAACCGAGGAGAGCAGCACCAGTCCCATGAGCAGCGGATAATCACGCTCATACGCCGCACGAATTGCCAGCCGCCCCATACCGGGCCAAGCAAAAATCTGTTCGATGATTACCGAGCCACCAATCAATCCAGGCAGAATGGAACCCAGGTGCGTGACAACGGGGATTAGGCTGTTGCGGACAATGTGACCCCACGTAATGGCACGGCGAGAAAGCCCCTTGGCCTTGGCGGTGACGGTATAAGGTTGACGAATGACCTCTAGCACGGCAGTGCGTGTATAGCGCATCAACCCGGGAGCAGTACCCAGGGCTAGGGTGGTCACAGGCAACACCAAGTACCGAGCGCGATCTTGCCATGAAAATGGCGCGCCGATGGTCTCATAGCCAGCAGGTGGCAACCAGCCGAGTTGCAGCGCAAAAATATAGATCAACACCAGCGCCAGGAAGAAACCGGGCAAACTAACATAGAGATAGGAAGTCAACGAGAAGATATAGTCCAAGACACTATACTGGCGCAATCCTTGGAAGACCCCCAACAAAACGCCAATCGACACCCCTATTGTAATCGCGAGCAGGTTGAGTTGGAGTGTGGGCCAAAGCGCATTGCCAATGATCTCACTGACAGGTCGCTGCGAGGTCATACTGCGCCCCAAGTCCCCCTGAAAGACGTGACCCAGCCAAATGCCATAGCGAACAGGCCAAGGCTGGTCCAGCCCCAAGCGTGCACGAATGTTTGCCAATGCCTCTTCATTGAGCACCTGGTCGCCGCCCTCGGTGAGCAAGTGACTGTACATGGCGGTCACAGGATCACCCGGCGCAGCCGAATAGAGCGCAAAATTGAGCACGCTGATGACAAAGAGAACGGGAATGAAGAAAAGAAGTCGTTTGAAAAGATAACGAGTCATAGTTTTTGGAAGTACAGAGCAAATAACAGAGCAATAAAAAATGGGCGAAATCTAATGCGTGGCGGACACCTTCTTCGGAGCTCCGAGCTTCGAGGAAGGTTCATATCGAAACACATTACTTAGGCGCTTTCAAAGAAATAATGATCCAGATAATTTGAGTAGCAGATCATAAACCCGCTTGTCCACTTACGATATTTGGATCATTAAATTCCGCAATACGCCTTACAGAATATTGATACTCCCTGCCCGAAGGTTTTCATCTTCAGGCAGGGAGTACGCGAACGAGAAATCGTGAACAGAATCGGTTATTCCACTACATCCCACTCGAAGAGGTTCCAGGTCAAGTCATCCACCGAAGCGGCAGGGACAATGCCTT
>JBBQIG010000004.1:0-26062 GCA_038324715.1 Anaerolineae bacterium
ACCACGGGCGTCGGTGGGTTGACGCTAGGCGGTGGGGTAGGCCACTTGAGCCGTAAGTGTGGTCTTTCGATTGACAACCTACTCTCTGCGGAGGTTGTATTAGCCAATGGACAAGTTGTCCATGCTAGCGCTGAAGAGAACCTCGATCTCTTCTGGGCTATTCGTGGCGGTGGCGGTAACTTTGGCGTTGTCACCTCCTTCACGTTTCGCCTGCACCCAATTGAGACGGTTACGGTGGGTCTTACTTTTTGGGATATAGAGCATACCAAAAAGGTCATGCAGTGGTATCGAGAGTTTCTGCCCGCGCAACCCGATGACATCAATGGCTTCTTTGCCTTCCTCGTCGTGCCACCTGGCCCACCCTTTCCTGAAGAGATTCACTTGAAGAATGTCTGTGCCGTGGCCTGGTGCTTGACGGGCCCGCAGGAGCAAGCAGAAGCATTGTTGGCCCAGGTGCGCGAGGTTGCGCCGCTACTCTTCGAATTTGTCGCGCCAATGCCCCACCCAGCGCTGCAAAGTATGTTCGACGCGAACTACCCAAAGGGGCATCAGTGGTACTGGAAGGCTGACTTTGTTAAAGAGATACCCGATGCCGCTATCGACAAGCATATCGAGTTTGGCGGACAATTGCCTACCATGCATTCGACCATGCATATGTACCCCATTGACGGGGCTGCAGGACGGGTGGGCGCAGAGGATACAGCCTGGGCCTATCGCGATGCGAAATGGGGTATGGTCATGGCCGGTATTGATCCAGACCCAAGCAAGAAGGATGAGATAACCAGTTGGACGCGGGCGTATTGGGATGCCATCCATCCCTATTCTGCTGGTGGTGCGTATGTCAACATGATGATGGATGACGAGGGGCAAGATCGGGTGAAAGCCTCCTATCGCCATAACTATGAACGGCTGGCACAGGTCAAGCAAAAGTATGACCCAGAGAATCTTTTCCATGTCAACCAGAATATCAAGCCTGCCGGGTAGTTAGGTTTGGCGACCTCAGCTTGGATAACATTATCAGAAAATAAAGCGGCCTTCCCACTGTTGGGAAGGCCGCTTTGTTCTCGTGCTTTTGGAGCCGTTGACCGGATTTGAACCGGTGACCTGCGCATTACGAGGGCGCTGCTCTACCGCACTGAGCTACAACGGCAGGATATTTTAGAGAGTGTTTAGTATATCCATACCTATGTAAATAGGCAAGTTTTGAGGGCCATACAACCCGTCTGGGAGCTATTCATGCGTCAGTCAGATGAACGGTTTAACTGATCCAGACGGGCATAGGCAATATGATCTAGTTCTTTACGCGGGTTACATAGCCGCCATCACGCGTGTCTACGCGGATGATGTCGCCTTCGGCAACAAACATGGGCACGTTCATCTTCAGCCCTGTCTCCAACTCCACTTGCTTGGTGGGTGCATTGGCAGTATCACCCGCCACAGCCGCCTCAGCCCAAACAACCTTGAGATCGACTGTGGTGGGCAGACCGACGTTGAGTGGTTCGTCTTCATAGGTTTCCAGATTCACCACCATGTTGTCAGTTAGATACTCAACCACGCCTTCAAGCGCATCGGGTCTGAGCATAATCTGTTCAAAGTTGTTGGTATCCATGAAGTGGTAGAACTCGCCATCTGTATATTGATACTGCACATCGCGCTGTTCCAGCCGCACATCTTTGACACGCGCTCCATTGTTGTATGTCTTTTCCACTGTGGAGCCAGTGCGGACGTTGCGAACTTTGAGACGGATGGTTGCGCCACCGCGGGCGACTTTAATATGTTGGTAATCGAGCACGCGCCAGAGCTGGTTATCTTCTTCGTAGATATTGCCCTTGCGCAGGGTTTGTACATCTGCCATGAGTTTTCACCTAAGGATTCTTTTAATATTTTACGCGCACAAACATTCCCATTATATGTGGGGTAGGGAGATGTGTCAAAGATTCTAGCTTTTGCCCTAGCATCTCTTGCTCTATGGGCGGTTGATCCTGGTGAAGTGGCTTTGGATAGACTGGCTATGGATGGAGCAGAGGGGCTATTGAAACTGGCTCAAGGCGAGGCGCAGGCGTTCTTCGACGTCCTGTGCTTCTTTGGGGAGTTTTTGCACGGCCCGTTGGGCTTCCACGACGCTATAGCCCAGGCTAATGAGCGCGTCGATGACTTCGCTGTCAACATCGGTGGCATTGGCAAAGGATTGTAACCCGCTTGTCACTGAATGTTTTAGCTTGTCACGCAATTCGAGGACGATTTTTTCTGCCGTGCGCTTGCCGACACCGGGAACGCGCGCGATCATGGCGGGTTCTTCGGAAGAAACTGCCATGCGTAACATGTCGGGGCTGAGGACACCGACAGTTGCCAACGCCACTTTGGGGCCAACGCCATTCACGCCCAAGAGCAATTCAAACATGACGAGTTCTTCGACATCGGCAAAGCCAAAGAGATTGAGGGCATCCTCGCGTACTTGAAGATAGGTATGGAGCAAAATCGGTTCATCCTGGTTGGCGGCAAGCGCGGCGGGTTCGGGGACAAAAACCTTGTAGCCCACGCCTCCAACATCAACGACCAAATAGTCTTTGCCCCGTGCCATGACGGTTCCACGCACCATACGTATCATCTAGACTTTACCCTGGAGAACAATCCTGAAGAACAAACTGAACATTTGGTTCTATGTTTCAGATGGGGTGCTAACAAACTTATAGCCCACCGTATGCACCGTAATAATTAGTTTGGGGAGTGAAGCGTCTTCCTCGATCTTGCTGCGTAAGCGACGGATGGCAACCTCGACTAAATTTGTTCCGCCGATCAATTCATAGCCCCAAACTTGTGAAAAGAGTTCTTCTTTGCTAATCGGGCGATCTGGGCGGTGCATGAGATAGCGCAGCAGCCGGAACTCGATGGGCGTGAGATGTACCTCTTTGTTGCGCGCCGTAACCGTTTGGGTGCGCTCATTTAACATGATGTCGTTGAGACTGAATTGATCGCTCAAGGGGCGCGCCTCAATCCAGCGGATGCGACGCAGGATTGCTTCAAGCCTTCCTTGCACCTCACGCAGGCTGAATGGCTTGGTAATATAATCATCTGCGCCCAAGCTAAAGCCGTGGACAATGTCCTCTGTGCGGTTGAGGGCAGTGAGCATGACCACCGGCACGTTGGAAAACTTACGCACCTCGCGACAAACATCAAAGCCATTCATGTCGGGCAGCAGAATATCAAGCAAGACCAGTTCAATTGGCTCATGCCGAATCATATACAGGGCTTCTGCGCCTGTGCGTGCCAAGCTTACTTGATGTCCTATGCGCTCGAGGGAGAGCTTTAGCATTTTTTGGATAGCACGTTCGTCTTCGACCACCAAAATGTGCACAGTGGTACGAAATGGTGGTGTGGGAAGCTGCTCCGATTCGGCCATATACGCTATACCAGGTTGGGGTGGCGGGTATTAAAATGTTGATGAATCGACACAAAATTTATGTTTGAAAAGTTGCGCTTAGAGATCATACGAAAGATAGATCATTAAAGCGACGATGAATACTTTCTTTTGGATAGAAGCCCAAGCTTAGGCGTAGAGTTCACTGCTTGTCAGCTTCCGCATCGGCTTCGGCGATGCGACTATTGTAGTGCAACGATTGCAGGTGGCAGACTGCAATTGCCACGCCATCTGCGGCATCATCGGGACGCGGGATCTCTGGCAGGTCCAAAATACGCTGAACCATCTCCTGCACTTGCCGTTTATCGGCATTGCCATATCCAGCAATGGCTTGTTTTACTTCGGCTGGGGTATATTCGGCCACATCGACTTGTTCCAACGCTGCCGTGAGCAAGACAATGCCTCTTGCTTGACCCACGGTAATGGCGGTGGTGACATTGCGACCAAAAAAGAGCTTTTCAACGGCGAGTGTTTGAGGATGGAATTCAGCAATGAGTTCTCGCAGGTCATTGAAAAGCTCTTGCAAGCGCAAATGCATGGGTGTGTGCGGCGGTGTGCGGATTACGCCACAGGCGAGTAGTGCAAAATCGCCTTTCTCGGTCAGCCCCACAACCCCATATCCAGTCGTACCCGTACCAGGGTCAATGCCCACTGTGATATGGGCATATTCCTGGATACCTTCTGATCGCAATTGGCGCGCTCGCGGCGTCATTTGTATATGCTACAGGGAATGCTGGCGTGAATACTAGGCAAACTGAGCGACCATTTCATCGGTCAGTTCGAGGTTATGATAGACATCGCTGATGTCGTCCAACTCTTCCAACGACTCGATCAAGTTGAGCACAGCACCCGCATCCGCAGTTTCCAAAGTGATGGTGGTGTTGGACTTGAGCATAAGCTTGAACTCCTCGGCAGTAAAACCTGCTTCGTTGAGTGCTTGGGCAACTTGCGCCAGCTCGTTGCGCTCGGTGTAAACCTCTACCATGTCATCACTAATTTGGACATCTACTGCGCCCGCTTCCAGTGCTGCCATAAAGATCTCATCTGGATCGTACTTTTTGTTTTCGTCTTCATCGAAAAGACTGAAGAGCAGATAGCCATTGGGGGTGAATTGCCATGCCACTGAATTTGGCTCGCCCAAGCTGCCATTGGCGCGCGTAAAACAGCGACGCACTTCGGCAATCGTGCGGTTGCGATTGTCAGTGAGGCACTCGACTATAATCGCAATCCCATGCGGGCCATAGCCCTCATAGGAGATTTCTTCAATCTCTGCGGCATCTTTTTCCAGCCCCGCGCCACGGCGAATGGCGCGATCAATGTTGTCTTTGGGCATGTTTTCGGCGCGGGCGCGTTCTACAGCCAGTCGCAGAGTAAAATTCGTGGCGGGATCAGCACCACTGCGGGCAGCCAGTTGCACTTCACGGGCCAAGCGTGTGAAGATTTTGCCGCGAGCGGCATCGTTTGCGCCCTTTTTACGTTTAATGGTAGACCATTTTGAATGTCCGGACATATTTTCTCCTTTGCCCAACAGTTAGTCGGCTACTCATATTATGACACACTCTAGAGTGCCTGCCAACCGCTTGCGATTCTATTATTTTTCTGAATTTATTTGTGCGATTTCGAGACTATAAATCAATAGTTTTGTTGAACGGAGCCAATTGTTCAAACGAACAGCGCGTGCGTTTGACTACTGGCTTGACACTAGGATGTGGTTGTTAGTATAGACGAAGAAACTTTCTTTGTCTGGTCGCTAGCTTCCGCTTCGCGTTTTTCACCAAAGTGCTGGGCCGCTTTGACCAATCCCAAGAACAACGGGTGGGGGCGATTGGGGCGGCTCTTGAATTCGGGATGAAACTGGCTACCGACCATATACGGGTGATCGGCGATTTCCGAGATTTCCACCAGTCGTCCATCGGGTGACAAACCACTAAAGATCATGCCGCTGGCTTCCATATCGGCGCGATAGTGGTTGTTGAATTCGAAGCGGTGGCGGTGACGCTCTTGCACAATCGTGCCAAAGCCCAATGCTTGATAGGCTGCCGCCGCATGTGTTCCCGGTTTGAGATGACAAGGGTAAATGCCCAAGCGCATAGTGCCACCCATATCGGCAATGTCACGCTGGTCGGGCATGAGGTCGATAATTGGATATTTGGTGCTGATGTCGAACTCGGTGCTGTTTGGATTGTCGGTATTGAAGCGATCGCGCGCCAGTTCGATACACATGACTTGCATTCCCAAACAGAGACCGAGGTAGGGAATTTTGTGTTGGCGTGCAAAGTGCGCTGCCACAATCTTGCCTTCAATGCCGCGATAGCCAAAGCCACCGGGTACAACAATTCCATCCACTGCCTCTAAACGGTGGAGATTGCGCCCCTTCTCTAGGTCTTCGGAGTTGATCCATTCGATCTCCACTTGGTGATCTATGGCGAGACCTGCATGCATCAAGGATTCTTTGACGCTGAGATAAGCATCTTCCAATTCCACATATTTACCCACCAACCCGATGCGAAGCGTTGGCTTCTGCTTGCGCGCATCCTCGACAAACTTGCGCCAGTCTGACAAGCCTTCAACCGGGTCGCGGCTGACAGTGAGCCGTAGTTGACTCACAAGCCAATCACCCAAGCCTGCTTCTTCCAAGCTGACGGGAACGGCATAGATGCTGTCGCTGGTGACCAACGGAATCACAGCCTCATTCTCCACGTCACAGAAGAGCGCAATCTTGCCACACACATCGTCATCGACGGGATGATCACTGCGTAGGGCAATTACATCTGGCTGGAGGCCAATGCCGCGCAGTTCGCGCACACTGTGCTGGGTGGGCTTTGTCTTTAGCTCTTTAGAGGCTGCCAAATAGGGGAGCCATGTTACATGGACATAGAGCGTATTACGCCGGCCCACATCCTTACGCATTTGGCGAATGGCTTCTAGAAAAGGCAAGCCTTCAATATCGCCCACGGTGCCACCGATTTCCACCAAGACCACATCGGCGTTGGTGGTGCGTGCGACAAGACCAATGCGTCGTTTGATCTCGTTGGTTACATGCGGAATCACTTGGATGGTGCCACCCAGATAATCCCCGCGACGCTCTTGGTTGAGAACATAGTTATAGATTTGTCCGCTGGTGACATTGCTCAAGCGGCTCAAGTTTTCATCGACAAAACGCTCGTAATGACCCAAATCTAAATCGGTCTCGGCCCCATCTTCGGTGACAAAGACCTCTCCATGCTGATAAGGAGACATTGTACCCGGGTCCACATTCAAATAGGGGTCGAGCTTCATGGTGGCGACGCTAATCCCGCGTGCCTTGAGTATCCGCCCAATGGACGCTACCGTGACGCCTTTGCCAAGCCCAGAGAGTACGCCTCCGGTGACAAAGATATATTTACTGCTATTGTCTTGCTGCTCGGCCATCTACTTCCTCCCTCAAATGCACGTCCAATATTGAGCCATTATACCATGCTGAGGAAAATGTTTCACACGACGACCCTTCTGGATGATTAGTGAATTGTGAGTGAATTTCGCACAGCTTACGCATTCTAGAAGGGATGCTGTGGCAGATTAGCGGTACGGTTTTGCCCGAATTGCGCCCTAGTTGCACTCGAGAGTGGGGCGCAGGGCTACTTCGTTTGGGTGGCGGGAGTGGTGTATGATGGAGGAGGCACTCTATTGGCTTGAATTATGCTGATGCAAGTTGGTTGGCTGCAAGAGTGTACTTTTATAGCTCGGTTAGAGCTTTACTAGAACTCCACTAGAACTTCATTATAGCTTCATCTGTAGCTTCATCTATGAGGAGAGCAGGACGATGGATGATCCCATTTTGGCGGCTCTAATTGAAAAATTTACGCAAGCCCAGGCTTGTTGGTTTAGCTCTACGCGACCCGATGGACGCGCTCATTTGGCCCCGATTTGGCATGTGTGGCATGAAGGACGCGTTTACATGGTCACCCAAAGCACGTCGGTGCGCGCACGCAACATTCGTCACCAACCCGCAGTCAGTCTCTCGTTGCCCGACCCCATGGATGTGGTAATTGTGGAGGGAACCGCACGCTCTGCGCCAGAACGGGCTGCCATGCTGACCCCGCTTTTCATCGCTAAGTATAACTGGGACTATGGAAGTGGTACTGCCTATCAGATGATCATTGAGGTGATCCCGCGTAAGATTATGGCATGGCACGGTGAGGCGGAGATGCATCGCTGGTATTTTGATGAGAACGGTCTGTTGCAACCGAAAAGTGAGTTGGCAGGTGATGGCAAATGAGCAAGATGAGACAGCAGCAACCTGCACCCTTTCCAGTCGATTTGCAGATGCACAGTACAGCCTCAGATGGGACGGATACACCTACGGCACTCTTGCAATTGTGCGCTGAACGTGGGCTGCGTGTGGTAGCTGTGACCGATCATGATTCAGTGTTGGGAGTTGATGAAGCCATGCTCGCTGGGCGGGCAATGGGTATTTGGGTCATCCCCGCGATTGAATTTAGCACGCGCAGCGAGTTAGACCGCAACTATGCGGACATTAACATTTTGGCCTATGGCATTGATCCCGATCATCCGCAACTGCAAGAGGTCTTGCAACAGGTAATTGATAGCCGCATTGAGCAGAAGATTCAGCAGATCGAGCGGCTGCAAAGCTATGGGGTTGATGTGCCTGTGGCAGAAGTGTTGGCTTCGGCAAAGGGTGTGCCGGGACGGATGCATATTGCACGTGTGGCGTTAGAGCGCAATCCCCAGCGTTTCAGTACCCTACAAGATGTCTTTGTTCAATACCTGGGTGCAGATGCGCCCGATTCAACCTATGTCACACGTGGCTTCAGCCTGCGTGTGGAGGATGCGATTGAGATTACGCATGTGGCAGGCGGGATTGCGGTTTTGGCGCATCCCGGTGTCTATACGCGGGTGCGTGATGTGGAGGGGGCTGTGCGCCGGATGCGTGAAGCGGGGTTAGATGGGCTGGAGATCTGTTACACCTATGCTCAAAATCGTGGGCATTTTAATGAATCTGCCGAAGAAGTTGCGGTGCTGATCCAGCGCTTTGATGCTTTGGCAGACAAATTGGGATTGTTGAAAACAGGGGGTAGTGATTATCACGGAACTGCCAAGCCAGGAATTTTACCAGGACAGGCTGGGTTGACTTCAGATGCGTGGGAGACTTTGGCGGCACAGGTGGGATGGGAGCGACCTCAATGGCTCACCTAAGACCCGACCGCCCAACTTGGATTGAAATTGACCGCGCTGCCTTGTTCAATAATGTGCGCCAACTGCGCAAGCTGATCTCACCTGGATGCTTGCTGACTGGTGTGGTCAAGGCAAATGCCTATGGGCACAGTGCGGCGCTGGTGGCTCCCCTGCTAGTTGAGGCGGGTGTGGATCGTTTTGCCGTGGCAACTTTGGGTGAGGCATTGGAACTGCGAGCGGGGGGAATTGTCGCGCCTATCTTGGTGCTGGGGTATACGCCGTCTGATTTGGTTGCAGCAGCAATTGCTCAAGAAATTACACTCACCGTCTTTGATGAACCGTCCGCCTGTGCAATTGTGGAGGCAGCACAAGCGCAAGGGCGGCGCGCACTTGTGCATCTCAAGGTGAATACGGGCATGAACCGGCTGGGGGTGGAGCCAACTGAAGCCCTCGCCTTGCTTACTGCATTGGGGCAGATGGCTTCGCTTGAGGTGGAGGGGATTTTTACCCACTTTGCCACCTCTGATGGAGATCGTGATTATGCGGAAGTGCAGTTTCGCACCTTTTCGGCCTTGCTGGATGAACTCTGCGCTCACAATCTGCGCCCTGCCATTGCCCATGCTGCAAATTCGGCGGCTACGCTGATGATGCCCCATACCCATCTCGAGATGGTGCGCTGTGGCATTACCCTTTATGGGCTGGACCCGGATGTGGATGATACGCCCTTGCGGGAAGGATTTCTGCCTGTGCTCGCTTGGAAGGCGCAGGTGGCACAGGTGCGTCGCTTAGAGACTGGTGAGTCTGTGAGCTATGGGCGAGAGTTTGTGGCGGAGCAGCCCATGACCATTGCCACCATTCCAGTGGGCTATGCGGATGGCTTTCCGCGCCGTCCTTTCAATTGGGGCAATCTGCTCATTCAGGGGCAGCTTGCGCCGATTCTGGGACGTGTCTGCATGGATCAATGTGTGGTTGATGTGAGTGCGATTGATGCAGAGCGTGCCGTGCGCCAGGGTGACGAAGTAGTGATTATCGGCAGGCAAGGAAACGCAGAGATTTCAGCGGCAGAAGCGGGGCGGCGGATTGGGAGCATTAACTATGATGTAGTGAGCCGCATCTTGGCGCGTGTGCCGCGTTATGTGGTGAATGATGCTGTGGGTAATGTTATAGATAATTTAGTCGATAGTGTGACGCCGTATGAGTGATGATCTACGTGAGAAGGCTGTCATCATTTACGAACGGCTTAATCTCTTCTTTGGTAAGCCGCAATGGCAGGGTGGCGATGATCCAGTTGATGAACTGATTCTGACCATTCTTTCGGCGAACACCAATGATGTGAACAGTGGTCGCGCATTTCGGCAATTGAAGGTTACTTTTGGCGATGATTGGGAGGCGGTGCGCGTGGCACCGCTGGAAGCAATCAAAGAGGCGATTCGCACCGCAGGCATGTATAACCAAAAGGCCCCGCGCATTGTGGCGACACTCAACCGTATCAAGGAAACGCGCGGAAGCTACAATCTAGACCACTTGGCGACCGTTGATCTCGCTGAGGCGATGCTTTATCTGACTTCGTTGCCGGGGGTGGGTCATAAGACTGCCAGCATTGTCATGCTCTTTGGCTTTAATCGGGGCGCTTTTCCTGTGGATACGCATATTCAACGGATTAGCCAGCGGTTAGGCATGTGCAGGCGCAACGACAGCCCAGAGAAGATCAAGGCGATTTGGGAGCGTTTGTTGCCGCCCGAGACTTATTATCCGCTGCATCTCAATTTTATCCGTCATGGACGCGAGATCTGCATTGCGCGCAATCCAAAATGTGAGATTTGCCCGCTGCAAAGTGTTTGCGATTACTACAACCGTACGGGGGCTTGGGGAGTTTGAGTGGGTTGTGGTATTAGATGCGGGGTGTGGGGGTGGAACAGAAAGAACCTTCCTCGGAGCTTGAAGCTCCAAGGAAGGAGTGAAGTCGGTGGAGATGTTAGGAACGACAAAAGCCACCGTGAGTTGAGCCGCGGTGGCTATGTTGTCTTTTGTTCTGAAAAAGTGTACTTAGGCGTTGGCCTTGTTGAGTGCCAAGTAGAGGCGGCTCGTGCGGCGGCTGGCATTGTTGGCGTGAAGCACGCCCTTGGTGGCAGCTCGGTCGAGTGCACTTTCGGCTTCGCGTACCAGTTCAGCGGCGTTTGGTGCGCCTGCGTCAATGGCTTGACGAGCCTTTTTGATTGCGCTACGGGCAGTACCACGGACGACGCGGTTAGCAGCTTCGTTCTTGATACGTTGACGATTGCGCTTTTCTGCCGATTTAATATTTGCCATTCGTAATTCTCCACTGTTCCTATCCCGCGGTGGCGGGTGTGCTGCTCGGACGTTACCTGTTTTGTTGCTTGTATCTAATCAACACAGCCGTAAACAGACCCTGAAACGGGTGCTTTGGCTGTACTATTCACAGCAAGCCAGTATAGCGCAGAGAAGTCGAGTTGTCGAATTTGCACTGGGCTGATCGCCACTCGTTGCCTGTTGCTATACTGGCTTGCTTGATGCAAGTTGCCGTAGTTGTTGGACTATCTACTACTCATCCAGCAGCCAGAGATCAAAGTTATCGAAGGAGGATAGGGCGTCGGGGGTTGAATAGGTTTGCACCGCCAAAGCTAGCCCACCCATGTCTATGTCCTCATCTTCAACAACAGCCAACACGGTTCCATTGAGTGTGAAGGCCAGTGTGTTCCCTTCTGCCAGGACACCGATGCGATTGACAGCGTTTTCACTCTCGTCAAAGGCATCACTCATCGCCCACGGTATAAGATCTGTAGATTCTCCATCCACACGCTTTTCGAGTTGGTAGTAGCCAATTTCGTCTACTTTGAACATGTAGAAGTTATTAGAATCCGCCAGACGGAACATTAATCCGGCGGCGTTTTCACCGGTTAGGGTGATAAAGGATGTATCAAACTCAGCATAGAAATCATCATATTCGGCGACAAACAATGGGTCTAGTTCATCGATGAGTACCGAGTAGATGATGATTTCTTCTTCCGTGGCGTCGATGTTGAGGGCGCGGCGTAGATAGTAGGCCCCGCCAGAGTCATTGGGGGTTGTGTCCCACATGCCATTGTCTTCGGTGAAGGTGTCACTCAAGGTTGGGTCAGTGGCGACAATTTCATCAATGCGTTCGGCAATTGCGTCAAAGTCGCCACTAGCAGCTTCTTCTGTAGGCTCTTCTGTGGGTTCTGGTTCCTCTGTGGCTTCCTCTGTGGCTTCCTCTGTGGCTTCCTCTGTCGCCTCTGCTGTCGGTGTAGGTTCTTCCTCGGAGGGTGTTGCAGTTGCTTCGGAGGTGGGTAGCGATGAAGCACTCTCGCCCAAATCCCACAAGTTGAGGTTATCGAAGCGTACAACTAGCTCTGCTTCCTCAAAGGTTCCTGCTGCCAAAGCCACGGATCCCTGCGGCGTTTGGCTGTTTTCAAGCACCGTTAGCACTTCGCCATTGGCAATCAACGCATAATTGTCTTCCAGCATCAACAGCCCCAGGGTGTTGGTATTCCCTTCTCCGGCGAGCAGTGCTGAAGAGTCAGCCCAATCGGCGATTGTTTCCCAAGCGTTGTCTACCAATCGCCATACACTGTAACGGCTTGAATTGGAGATTCCGTATAAGTAGAAGTTTTGGGCGTCTTCGTAGTTGAAGATGATGCCGTATTCCACCTCAGTGGTAGGTGATGCCACTGTTGCGTCTACTTCAACATAGTATGTCGTAGGAGCCTCTGGTAACTCCGTCCAAGCAAGCATATTGGGTGCTTTGAAAACAAGTTCAAGCGCATCATCAACCTGCTCATAGCTCACTCCATCTGCTACGAAAGGATTCCATCCGGTTAGCTCATCGCTAAAATCCGTGGAGTAGGTAGGGATTTTGTCTTGAATGGCGGCAATTTCAGCCGTTATATCGTCCGTTATACCGTCGGTAGGCTCTGGTGTAGATTCTGGTGTAGATTCTGGTGTAGTCTGTGGCGTAACAGTTTCAGAGGGTTCTGGCGTTGTTGTGACGTCAGCGCTTGGTGTCGAGCGGTCGGGGATGCGGACTGGCCTTGGCTCGTCGCTCGACGTACCTAGCTCCCATAAGAAGAAATTATCGAAACCGATGTCAATGGGCGGTTCACTGTATGCCCCTGCGCTGAGGGCAATGCCGGTTCCTGCCAGCGTATCGTCAGTGACTTGCTCAAGGATGTAGTCGTTGATCATCAAAATGAAAAGATCGCCTTCTGCCAGCACCCCTAGCTTATTAACTGACCCCTCACCTGTCTCAATGACATCCGATTCTTGCCAATCGATTAGCGAAATCCACTCATTATTTGTGCGTAGTTGCAGCGAATAATAGCCATCACTGCTGGCAGCAAAGAGATAATAGTTATCGGAATCTTCATAGCGAAACAAAATTCCGTATTGGTTGTCCAGTGAACCGTCGTGGTGAATTGCTTCAGTCTCGACATAGAAATCTTCTACGTCAATATCTGCAATTGACCAGGCGAGAGAACTTTCATCATCTACCGCAATGCGTAATTCGCCCGATTTAAAGTAGCGGGAAGTTGTGCCGTCATAAATAATATTCCACATGCCTGTATCAGCGGCGAAATCATCTTCGATGTCTGCATCCTTGCTGCGAATATCAGCGATGCGGTTGGCGATCTCCTCCTCATCAACTTGATCAACTTGACGGATGGGGGCCACAAGTGCAGAAGGGTATGCCGCGTGAACAGGCATGATGGGCGCAAGTGCGGAGAGCAGCACTGCGCTGATGATAAGCCACGACAGAGAACGCATACGACTCATTTAGATCTCCTTTATGGGTAGGTGTGGGTAGGGTTAATGGTTTTATGGCAATGGCTTTAGGCAAAGCCACAGACTTCATGTTGACAGGCTTGTGGTGATCAAATTGATGTGGACGAGTTTATTCGCAACAGGTGATTGCGCAGGTAATGGGCATTTGGTCAGTACATTCTCAGTACATTCTATGAGTATGCCTACGCTCTGGTTGTACTGTTGATTTGCAGGATTGGACTGGCGCTGTTTGATTTTACGGTTGCTGCTGGTTTTCTGTGAGTTCTTCTTTAGCAGTATATCTAGGATATAGTTGTAAATCAAGCAATCTAACTGCCATTTTGCTGATAATTTCATCCGTATGGGAAAATCTAGCGGCTGGATAGACCCACCCCTCTCTCAACCAGGAATCTCAACCAGGAATCTCAACAAGGAGTGATTTCATGAGTGATGCAGCCCCTATCAAAGTTGCTGTTGTTGGCGTGGGCAAGGTCGCTGTGCAGAACTATCTGCCCGCGCTTGTGAATCATGCTGACGTGCGTTTGAGTTATTACAACCGTAGCCCTGATAAAGCCAGTGCTGCCGCCGAGCAATTTGGCGGCACGGCGTTCGCTACAGTCGATGAATTGATGGCTGATAACCCAGACACGGTGCTGGTTTTGACGCGTGAGACGACGCGCGCTGAGATTACCGATGCGTTGTTGGCACACAAGCCGCAACGACTCTTTTTTGAGAAGCCTTTGGTGGCGCAGCATGGACAGGCGGCTGTGATTGAAGACGATTTTTGGCGAGCGCGTGATCTGTGGCAGCATGCCGAGGCGGGTGGTACCACGACGGCGATGGTCTTTAACTATCGCTTCTTTGAGCAGACGAAAAAGGCGCGTGAGTTAATTGCCACGCTCAATTTTGGCGAGCCTGTGCATTTCAGCGGGCTGGTGCATTATGCGTGCTGGAGTCATGCCATTGATTTGGTGTTGGATTTTATGGGGTCTGCCGCCACAATCAGCGCACTGGCTGATCCACGACTGGGGCCTTGTATGGGCAGCGACAATGTACAGAATATTAGTGTGGCGGTGCGGATGGAAAATAACGCCGTTGGCACTTTGATTGGCACCTGTGGCATGGATTTCAAGTTGCCGCTCTATGAGCTAACACTTGCCTTTGAACAGGGGCGGGTGCATCTGCGCGATTTGGATGGGGATATGGAGGTGATCGACTATCGCACCCGTCGCCACGAACTTCATGCACTGCCGCGCGATGTCTCGCGCTGGGATCAATACCGCGCTTCGTTTGGCAAGTCGCTGGATGCCTACTTGGCTTCGATACGTGCGGGATCGCCACCACCCGTGCCCGGTGTGGCAGGTGTGCGTGAATTGCAATTCGAGGCAGGCATTAAGCGTTCACTCGCCGAAGGGCGACCTGTGCGGTTGGCTGAGGAGTTTGCGCTCGCGTGAGTTTACCTAGCTGGAGTAGGGCGCGGGCGCGACTCTGTCTCAATTACTTCTTGCATGGCATCGTCTACATAGGGGTAGGCTAACCATACGGAGGCAAGTCCGAAAATTGCACCTGTGACCGTGCGGAGCCACCAGTTGCTTTCGCGCAGCCCCACCAGTTGGGTCAACCCATCAACAGCAATGGGGATCAGGAAGAGCAGGTAGACCTTGAGGCTGGGCGCGCGTAACCTGCCGTGGTGGCGAAGAATGGCAAAGGCGATACCTGCCAGGAAGACTGAGCCGTAGATGGCAATGTCGCGCTCACAGAGTGCTACTTTGTAACCCACTTGCGGATTGCCGATAAACGAGCGGAAGAGAAAGAGGTTGTCGTCGCTCGGCGCACCCGCAGCCAATAATGCTTGCGCTTGGGGCACAGGGCTTTCGCCAAACAAGAAGTAGCTATGGTCGGGAAGTTGATGACAGGTGAACGAATAGATGCCATAGATCAGACGGGCGGGAGCCACAAAGCCCACTTGCATCAAGATCGGTGCCAGAAAGGGCAGAATGAAATAGAGTCCCCACGCTGTGTTGAAGAGCGCCAGCCAGTGACGTGCAATGGCGAGGACGAGGCGGTTGGCAAAGTCGGCGACTGCGGATGAAGTCGTGGATGGCGGTGTGGATTCAGAAGGTGTGGATTTAGGTTGTTGTTGGGGTGTCATTCTTTAATTTTCCGCTTTTGTATTCGCCGCGGTGAGCAAAGCCCGTTGCAGTTGGAGTAGATCGTGGGGTGGGTAATAGAGCACTCCGGCGATCTCCAAGACGGGAACTAGGTATTTGAACTGTTCTGTCAGTGCGGCGTCGGTGCTAATGTCCTGGACTTTGACGATGAAACTAATCTGACGTTGCAACCAGACAAGGTCACCTTGCAGGATTTCGCATAAGGAACAATTTGGCTTGGTGTATAGAGTTACCTGCATGATAAATCCCTATTCTTGTGTCCGGCCACTGCCCACAGCGGCGCTGCTCAGAAAGCCTAGGTATGCAGGGACGAGGGGCAAGACGCAGGGGCTGAGGAAGCTGATTAAGCCAGCAACGAATGCCAGTGGCGCACCTGCAATAACACTGAGACCCCCGACTGCTCCCCCTGTTCCAGAGGAACCTACAACGGCGTCTTCGAGCGCAAAGACCCAGTTGTTGAGAAAGGTGAAGCGCGTCGTCAAAAGCGCCAAGCTGTCACTCCAAAGCAGGTAGGCAACATAGAACAAGAAAATGCCACTGATGATGCTCACAATGTGGACGTGGCGATTGAGGCGGCGCAGCACAGAGGTGGCGTTGCTGAAGGCTGCCCCTGTAATGAGGAAGGGAATACCCAACCCCAAGCTGTAGATGGCAAGCAAGCCAGCCCCACGCCCGACCGTGGCATTGTCACTGGCTAAAAATAGAATGCTGGAGAGGATGGGGCCGATACAGGGAACCCACCCTGCGCTGAAGCTGACCCCCAACAAGGCGCTACTCAGAAAGCCCCAGCGGCTGCTCACCGTGTGCATCTGCGTAACGCGTTTCTCGCTGTAGAGCAGCGTGTCGAAAAACCCCAAGATGCTGACCAGTGCTGCCGCGGCTGGATTGGCAGCGAGGTCAACGCGCTGGCGAATACGATTGGAGAGCCAACGGAAGGCTCCCAATGTGGTGAGGCCAAAGATCACCAATAAGATCGCACCCAGACGCTGGAAGATGGGCAGGTAAGCGGTTAAGCGCTGACCAAAGAGTCCCGCGGCTGAACCCAGCAGGGTAAAGACAAGGCCAAAACCTAGAACGAAAGCGACAGCATGGAGAAAAACAAGCCCACGGTTTGCCGGTACGGGAATGCGGGGAACGGTGCGGATGGGCTGAACCTGTGGCTGCTCAAGCGATGTTGCCATTAAAATCATTTCCTCGAACAAAAACAGTACTTATGCAGATGCTCTGTGGCGGCGCTTAATAGACGCCCAAAACGCAGAAAGAAAAACAAAGTTTTGTCTAGCTCAGTTTTTCTGAAAGAGTTTCCGTTTTAATCTACGGGATGCTTTCTAAATTTACTGTAAGAGCCGGTACTTCAGATCTCTGATTGACTCTGTTCTATCTCTTCTTCTTTTGCATTAACTCTTGTAACGTTTCTAATTCCTGCTCCAATTGGCGTTGGCGATTGCTCAAATAAAGCACATAGGCCGTGATTAGCACCCAAACCGTGATAAAGGCCGCAGCTAGGTAGAACATTATTCGATTTCCTCTCGTAACTCAGCCATCTGGTCTTCTAGGCCAAGTTGCCGCCAACGATAGATCATTAAGGTTGCACAGAGTAGGGTGAAAGCAAGGCTGGCTATGCCTACGGTTTGCCCCATGCTAGGCCCAATGTCAAAACCACCTTGCGCGTCTGGATTGCTGCCCGAAAAGACGACGGGGTGAATGGAGCGGAACCAGCGCGCACTGTAGAAGGTGATGGGCAGGCTTAAGAAGGCAAAGAGCGCATAGATGCTGCTAAAGCGCGCACGCGTTTGGCGATTATCTATGCCGTTGCGAAAGAGTATGTAGGCAATGTAGAGCAGCACTGTGATGGTGGCGGTGGTCACGCGTGGATCCCATGTCCAATAGGTATTCCAGGTTGGCTTGGCCCAAAACATACCCGTAACCAGCGTGCCGATGCCACAGAGGGTGCCAACTTCAATGCTTGCCAGGGTGAGGCGATCCCATCCCAACTTGCGCGTCAGTAGATAGGCTAGGCTTCCTGTGAGCGAGGCGAAATAGGCGACCAATGCGCCGATGTTACAGCCCATGTGCAGATAGAAGATGCGTTGCGCGGTCTGTTCATCGCCTGCTAAGTTCGATGCGGGACGCGCATAGACGAGCGCCGCCCACATTAAAAGACCCATTGCCACAACCGTAGCAACATTCAGCAACATCAATAGAATGTTGCCGATTCCCATGCGATTTGTGCGGGCGACAGCGAGTGTACTCACACTTCCTCCCAAATTAACTCAAAAACAAGATAAGCTACTGTAACAAAGACGAGATCGTAAACGACCATAATCCAAAGCCAGCGTTGAAATTCTTCCAAAACGCGCCCATCTAAAACGTTGGCGGTGAGCGCAACACCTGCCATGAAAACCGGCACCATGACGGGCAGGAGCAAGATTGGCAACATGGATTCACGCGCACGGCTGTTGGCCGCGAGCGCCGCAAAGAGAGTCCCCACTGCAACATAACCCACTGTACCTAAGAATACGCCCACCACGATCCAAAGTTGCAGAATATTCAGGTCAAAGATGATCAAGGTGGCGGGTAGGATGAGCGCTTCGTTGAGCAACATAAAGACAAGATTGGCGAAAAACTTGCCAAAATAGATGGCGCTGCGATCCACCGGCGCAAGCAAGAGCGCTGCCATGGTGCCGCGGTCAGCCTCGGCCCCAAAGGAGCGATTCAGCCCCAAAATACCTGAAAAAAGAATGACCACCCACAGGACGCCCGGTGCAATCATTTCGGCATCTGGCACACGCAGATCAAAGGCGAGGCCAAAGATTAAAACCGCCAGCAAACTAAAGGCGATCATGGTGCTCAAGGACTCTTTGGCACGTAACTCTGCGCGCAGATCTTTGGCGGCAATTGCCCAAACCTTGCGCAGATAGCCCGCGAGACCGCCGCCTGTTCGCATCTTTACGGCTTGCTCTGGCTTTGCCTCGTCAAGCTGTGGTTCATGCAGGGGTGGCATCTGCTCTTGCGCAGGGGTGGCATTTGAGATGGACACGATCATGCACTCTCACTAGCTTCGGCATATAGCTGGGCATAGACCTTGCGCAACTGTACGCCGCTCAACTTTGCTGTCGTTTCCTCATAAGCGATTTTACCACCAACCAGGAGGCTTACCGAATCTGCCCACTCGACTGCGCGGTCGAGATTGTGGGTGGAAAGCAGGATTGCGCGGTTTTCTGCTCCCAGTGTGCGGATAAGGTTTTGGAGCATCTGCGCGCTCTCTTGGTCGAGTCCCGTATCGGGTTCGTCAAGCAATAAGACGGGCGGATTGTGGAGAATGGCGCGGCCAATTGCAAGCCGCTGGATCATACCGCGACTATAGGTGCGTACAGGGTCACGTCGTCGTGTCCACAGATCCACATCGCGCAAGACGCCTGCAATGCGTGCGGAAGGTTCTTCCAGGTCATACATGGCGGCAAAGAAGGCCAAATTTTCTTCGGCACTGAGGCTATCATAGAGCAGGGGGGCATGGCTGACGAGGCCAATATAGCGGCGTAGTTCATGGCCCGCGGCCTTGAGTGAGACGCCGCCGAGGACAATCTCGCCACGGTCGGCTTTGGCAATGCCGCTGATAATACGCAAAAGCGTGCTTTTGCCCGCGCCATTGTCGCCCAAGATCGCCATAACTTGACCTGCACCCACGCTCATTTCGATGCCGCGCAACACATTTTTGCGACCATAGCGCTTATACAGCCTGTTCACCTGAATGAGCGGCGGACTGCTAGTCGGTACGTTCACCGGCTCAGCAACCAGTTCGTTAGCTTGTACCTCAGCCATCACGTTGGTTGCTGTGATCTTGTGTGGCGTCATCCCACTCGTGCTGCTCGCTATCGTCCCATTCCACGTCAACATCCGTGTTTAGGACTTCCAGTGCTTTGTCTGCCAACGCCCCAGGCACCCAGACGGTCGCTGCAGCCAAATTGCCTGTCGTCAACCCATAGATTGCGCCCAAGGCTTCGCCTTGGATAATGGCGGGGATGCCTTCGCTGTGAAGCCGCCCTGCGACAATTTCGGCTTCCATGCGGTTGGCTGCTTCCCAAACCATAACGGGCTTTTGATCGTCACTACCGCCCGTGGTCGTGAGGTTGTCAGTCGTTTCTTCGGGAGCGATCTCTGGATCCTGTTGTGGATCTAGAGCAGAGCGGCGCTTGAACCAGCCGGGTATTGCTTCAGGGTTTGCATTTGCAGTCATGGCAGATTGGTAAGTCTCTGAAAGAGAAAATGAACGAGAGCCGAACGGGTATCGGTGGGGCCGCTTGCACTGCCTATCAAAGCTATAGCACAAACGGCCCCTTCTATTGCCCTTCTATTGTATGTCTACACCTTAGGCGCACCCCTTCCTTGGAGCTTCAAGCTCCGAGGAAGGTACCGCATCCTAAGAACTAGCCACATACATACTACTTTATACTGTTATTATACCGTACCCTATCTGACCGTAACAGTAATCTCGTCACGGTATTGGGGGCCAGCTACGGCAACATGGCTGCCATCTGTCATCTGCAAGCGCAGTGTGTACTCTCCAGGTGGCAACGTTAATTGTGTGGCGGTTTCGCCTTTGCCAAAGTGGCGATGTGTATCATCCATCGGAATGCCCTGACCGGCGTCGACAAATTGCTCTTCGATTAACAGATGGAGATGTCCAGCATTGGGGCGAATGGATTGCCCCGCGGTCTCGATGATCAGCCCGGAAGCGGCCCACCCTACGACAAAAGGCGATGAAACTGTTGCCCCGTCGAGAGGCTTGAAGAACATGACTCGATCTGGATAGACATTTTCTGAGACCATTACCTGAACTTCGGCGCGGTATTGATCACCTTCCAAGGCACGATGTGTGCCATCACCTACCTGGAGACGTATCAAGTGAGGCCCAGGGGAGAGCGTCAGCGTTGTCGTCAATTGGCCTTTGCCGAAGTGTAGGTGCGATTCATCCGCAGGGATAATTTGCCCTGGTGCAACGTAAGGCTCGTCGATCAGCAGGTGGAAATGCCCTGCCCCTTCATTCGCGATGCCAGCAGGTTCCACACTAATGCCCGTTGCCGCCATGACGACTGTAAAGGTCGGGGGCACGGTTGCATTTGTTGTGGGGGTGACAATGCGAACGGATTCTTCAGGCGCGCCTTCGATCACGTTGACAACGATCTCCTGGCGATATTGCTCACCTTCCAAGGCTAAGTCGTTGCTGTCACTATATTGGAGGCGCAAGATATGGCTACCCGGTGGCAAAGAAAGCTTGGATATGATGGCTCCCGCGCCATAATGTATATGCGCTTCATCTTCGGGAATGGCTTCGCCTGCGGGGATAAAGTCGGTGTCAATCAGAATGTGCATGTGACCTGCGTCTGACACACCGTCTCTAGCTGGGGAGACGGTAAAACCCGTGTAGCTCAACACGACAGTAAAGGTGAGGGGGACGATGGCGTTGGTGGTGGGCTGTAGAAAAAAGACTTGCGCATTGGTGACGGCAGCCGTTGCACTCACATCTGCTGTTGCGGTCACGTCTACCCGCGGGTCGTCATCGCTTGCTATCTCTGGTGTTTCTTCTGTCGCCGCTGTAAACCCATCCGTTGAAGTCACTTCTGTGGTGCCAGTGATCTCAAGCGCGGAGGTCATCTCTGACGTACCGCTCACTTCATTTGTAATTTCGCTTGTAGAAGTGATGGACGCCGTACTCTCCGCGGAAGGTGTGAAGGCCTCCGTGGTTGTGATTTCTATAACCACAGTGAGTCCAGCGGTTACAGTAATCTCGCTTGTTGATGTTACTGCTTCCACAATCGGCGCAATGACTGACTCAATGACGGTTTCAGTGAGTGGCCTGGTGACAGGTTCAGTGACAGGTTCGGTGACTTGCTCCGTAACTGGTTCAGTGATTGCTTCTGTCGGTGTTACTTCGACCGCGGCTACAATCACAGGTTCTTGTGTTGGCTCTTGTACCACAACAGGCTCGGCAGGAACCGGAGTGGGAGGCGCAACCATTGTGGCAATGAGGGTCGCCGTGGGTACGATAGTCGCTTCAACTTCTTCGGCTGCGGGCGTGCTGCCACAGCCAGCCAATAGCAACAACGCTGCCAGCAGAATGGCATTTAGTATAGGGCGCGCCACCCAGCGCGCAAAAAACGGTTTATTCATTCTCCTGCTCCTTTGGGGTGATGCCGTCGGCTGATGCTGGCGTGGTGATGCCGATATTCCTGAAACACAAGATGTTCATTCTGTTTATTTGTCCTGTATGTTTATCTTGTCTACATTTGACCTGTACTTTGGAGGTATCTATCAAGCAGGTACAACCGGCACAACAAAATTATCAGCCCTAGATAGATTCACTAGGGCAACTCTGCTGGGTTCACTTTTAGTTTACTTGATGGCGACAGTACAAGGCAATGGGACAGAGTCTAAGTAACAGAATTTAAATGCATGTTGTTTAACCTGTTGAATCAACAATCTGTTATACACTCGTTGCCGATTGGCCCACAAATGGATTATGGGCTCGTTCGTCTCCGATGGTGGTGGCAGAGCCATGACCGGGAAGAACGGTGTAGTTGTCGGGGAGGGTGAAGAGCTGTTCGCGGATGCTGCGGAAGAGGGTAGGGCCATCGGCTCCAGGCAAGTCAAAGCGTCCCACGCTGCCTTCAAAAAGTGTATCGCCGCCAAGAATGAGGCGTGATTCGTGGTGGACAAAGACTACATGTCCTGGGGAATGACCAGGGGTGAAGCGCACTTCAACTTCCTCGTTGCCAAACTTGATGATCTGTCCGTGTTCCAAAAATTCGTCGGGATCGTCAATAGGTTCAACTTCTGAATCCAGCCAGAGCAATGCCCGTTCGGGAACATCGTGGAGTACAGGGAGATCCTCACGATGGAGGTGGAACTTTGCACCCGTTGCAATGCGAATTCCCTCAACCGCCATCACATGATCCATGTGAGCATGGGTGTTGAGAATTTTGGTGATGGTCAACCCTTCTTGACCTACCACTTTGAGGATCGCTCGTGCATTGTCGCCGGGGTCAATGATGACTCCTTCGCGCGTGCTTTCGCAGCCTAAAATATAGCAGTTTTCCTGCAATAGGCCGACGGTCAAGCCTTTAATGATCATGTAGCGTAGTTCCTAATCAAGCACTTAGCCAAGCAATTGAACTGATTTCGTTTCAACTTCACCTGCGCAGCAAGGCTGTTGACTGGAACACAGCCAGGTATTGCTCCACTTGGTGATCTCCTTGATGACGCCGCGCAACTCATACCCCATATCTGTCAGACTATATTCGACATGCGGGGGAATGGCGCTAACCTGGACGCGGTCTACCAAGCCTTCTTCCTCTAGCATTTTGAGCCGGCTGCTGAGTGTGCTTGGGTTGACACCGCCCAACGCTTCCTGCAATTCGCAGAAACGACGCGTGGAGTGGTCTAGCAGTTCGTGGACAATTTGCAATGTCCACTTTTGGCCGATGATGCGCGCGGCTTCATCGACAGGACAGATGAACTGCTCTAGGCCAGTGGCTGATTGACTGGGTGCTTGATCTTGAGACTGGGCGCAATCTTCGATCTGGACTTGCTCTGTTTGATTCACTAGTTGGTTCACAGTTTGATTCATAGTCTATCCTCGATACTCTGACTCATTTAGGTATGCTATAACAAATATAGTGACCTGTCAAACCAGAGTGATAGCCCTTATTTTGAAGAAATTGTGAGTCCGATTGGAGGTTAGCACTGTCAGCGGGGCAGAGGTTGCAGTCGAACGCTGTCGCCGTTGACTTCAATTTTCGGCGCATCGGTGCCGCCATCGTAGGGGATATCAAATTCGCCGCGCACGAGTTCTCCCGGTTGCCATGCTGCCGAGGGATAGCCCCCCCCTGCAAGGGGGGCGGTGAGGTTCTCTTCGCCTACGGTGAGGGTAAAGCTCATGTCGGAAGGCCAATCTGGGGGGAGCAGGTCAGGCGTTTGCCAATAGAGAGTAAAGTGTACAAGATCATCTGCTTGCAGCGGCGTTTCTGGCGCAAAGCTGTGATCCTTTTTATAGGCGTCGTACCCCACAAGTGTTACGGGGCCAAGTTTTGCATTTATGCTATGCTGCATGGGGATAATTTCTAGAGGTAAGGCGCGCTCTGGGCGCACGACCTCCACTTGACCCAACTCAACCGCATCACCACTGGGTGTCGGTAAGCGTTGACCGTTGGCCTCATCGTACATCGCCACAATCAGCCGGTAAACTCCAGGAGGCGCGCCAAAAGGAATGTGCAAGCCATGATTGTCTACTATGAGCGTGTTGGGTTGCCACGCGTCAGTGGGGAGGGAGCCACCTGCTGGTTCGGCATCGTGTTGGGCAATGACTTGGTTACGCGCATCTAAAAGCTGCACAGTCACTTTATAGCGTTGTGAGAGCGGTTGTTGTGTCTCCCAATGGAGTCCCAATAGGGCAACTTGTCCTGCGGGTATGCGCTGGGGGAATTGCGGTTGGCACTGCGCGACTAGACGGATTGCATCGCCAAATGCGATGGGAGACGAGAAGTCGGCACATTCCATCGCGCTGGGTAGAGTATAGACGACGAAGCGCAAATTTCCTTGCCAGCGTTCCAGCCCGCGGAAGGCGTGCTGATCCAACCAGGATTCGACCAGGCGATCTGGATCGGCTTCGTCTGTCGCCCAAAAGAGGGTAAAAATTTGGTGGCGATTGCGCACCGCTTCTTGCAACTGCTTAAGCGTTGCTGCGGGGTCGGGGGGACGCTCTTGGGGCAGACCAATGGTCTCTACATCCGGCGCGTAGTAACCCCAGACATCGCCTTGACCGGGGGCGTCTAGAATCACGAGATCAGTGGCGGGATTGCTCACGGCAGCGATATAGGCGGCGACCCCTGCGTAATTGTCACGCACGACGGGCGAGCTGTAATAGGTTGGCAATGCGACGAGTGCCAGGGCAAATCCGGCGATTGCGACCAAGCTGGTTCCCCAGCGTGATTTGGGCAGGCTAAGGGGGGCTGCTGCAGAGAGGAGTGCCCAGGCTGGTGATGCGGTGAGCAGGAACTTGAGAAAGGCATCACTAAAAAGTCCCAAGGCAAACATTAATGCCACTGGAGCCAATAACCAGTGTGCAAGTGCTACGCCTTGTGGGTAGCGTGCCACAGTGATGAGGCCGATCAACGGCAACAGAGCAGTTATGAGCAGCCAGGGCCAAAGTGGGTCGGGCAGATCGCGCAGAGGGCCAAAGGCTAGGGTACGCACTGTGAGCAGCGCACCTTCGACCAGGCTAACTGCCTCGTTGCCTTGGGGCCAATTTAGCACACGTGTGATGGCTGTGGGCAACCAGGGTGCAAAGAGCAGGATGATGGCTAGATTTGCGAGTGTATAGCGGGTGATGGCACGAGTGAATTGTTGCGACGTTTGAAAAAGCCTGCGCCAGTGCCAGAGATAGCCAAGTCCCGCAGCGGCTAAAAGAATCGGGAAACTGTAGTGAGTCCACAGCCCCAATGCGCCATAGGCGATAAATCCTGCCACTGGTGCGCGTACTGATTTCCCTGCGGCTTCGCGGCTGATCCAGGTGAGCAGTGCCCAAAAAAGTCCGGCTCCGGCTAGTGCCAAGAGCAGATACATGCGCGCTTCTTGGCTGTAGTAAAGCTGAAACGGGTTCAGCGCGGCCAACCATGCCGCTGTGAGACCGATGGCGGCGCGATTGGAAGTCAAGCTGTCGAGTCGCCGCCCAATTGCATAGACCATGCCGACTAGCAGCACCCCCATCAACGCGGAGAAGGCACGCAGACTGGAGCCACTCGTGCCAAATGGCATTGTCCAGAGCTTGAGCAGCCAATAATAGCCAGGGGGATGAATGTCGGCAGCGGCATCAAGGGCAATGGTGGCAAAAGGACGCTGGACGAGCGCCCAGGTGTTGCCCTCGTCGCTCCACAGGCTGGAACCTTCAAGGGCATAAAAACGCAGTGCCGTCGCTGTCAGTAGAATGGTGAGCAGCAGATAGTGGCGCGCTGGCAGGCGTAGCAGAGGCATAGGGCGCGTGCTTGTGGCGACAGAGCTTTGCATCTTATTCGGCGCGACTTACGCGTGGATGCGATGAGCGAGAAGCGGTGTACTTTTGCATGGATCTGTAGACAGGCAAGGGCGTGAAGTCAGGTGCAAGCAGGCGGAAGTAGGCTTGGGGCTGACCTTGTTGCTCCCATTCATCGGTGGCGCGTTTGAGATACCAAGCATTGGCTACGCCCACCCAAGGCCAATCGTTGAGGATGCGCTCATAGGCGAGGGGCAGATAGCGCGCTTGTTGCGCCTCTGTAACGCGCCCGTAGCGTGGCTCGATGCCTTCGGGTGCGACATTCCAGTTCATCTCTGAGATCCAGATGGGCTTGTGGGCATCGCCATTCTTCACCATCAGGTCACGGATAAAGAGATGGTGGCTGATGTTGAGCACGCGCGGGTGCATGCGCCGATCCGTAGGCCCGCTCCACAGCCCATAGCCCTGGAC
>JBBQIG010000005.1:0-23031 GCA_038324715.1 Anaerolineae bacterium
ACTTCAATTGGGCAACACAACCCCTGGGGCAGTGATGACGCTGAACGGTGAAGTGAAGGCCAGCACGCCCGACCCAATTTTAGAAAACAACCGCGACCGCTTTGATCTGGCCATTGTGCCAGAGGGTGACTTCTATGTAGATTCATATCGCGATGGTGCGGACGCAACGCCTGGCGATGGTGTGTGCGCCACTACCCTGGGCGAGTGTACGGCACGCGCCGCCATCATGGAAGCCAACGCGCTGGCAGGCGCGCAAACGCTCGTCTTTGGCAGTGGCGTCTATGTGTTGGAAGGCGGAGCGGAGACCGCAGCGGGGAACGCAACCAGCGAGGCATCTGGCGACCTGGATATTCAAAGTGATGTGACGCTGCTCGGCGTGGGCGCACAGAAGACCATTCTCCACGCCAATGCTGTGGATCGGGTGTTGGAAATTCACAGCGGCGTAGTGCAGATCGAAAATCTTGCCATCACAGGCGGCAATGCTGGCGCAGAGGGCGAAGGTGGCGGGATTTACAATCACGGCGGCGATGTCCACCTGCGGCGTGTGACCGTTGACGGCAACCAGGCCGTCAACGGGGCTGGCATTATGAATGCCAATGGCGGAATGAGCATCATTGAGTCGTCGCTTTCCGGCAATGAAGCGCAAAGCGCTGGCGGCGGCATTATGAATCGCGCACAGTTGACGCTAGAAAATGTCACCATTTCCGGCAACCAGGCCAATGATGGTGGCGGACTGATCGCTTCAGGCGGCAATGCACAACTCCTCCATGTCACGCTGGCGGGCAACTCTGCCTCGAATGCAGGAGGCGGCATCAATAGCACAGCGACTTCGGTACGCATTGAAAACACCTTGCTGGCAGGTAACGATGCGCCAATTGGGCCAAACTGTGCGCCGGAGCTTAATTCCGGTGGTCATAACCTCATTGGTTCCCTCGAAGACTGCACCCTCTCCGGGTCAACCAGTAGCAATATAGTGGGGCAACCACCAAGCATTGATGTATTGAGCGTCAACCAAGCAGAGACTTATTCCCACCCGCTGCTGCCGAACAGCTCCGCCATTGGGCGAGCAACCTGTCTGCTGGCAACGGATCAAACTGGCGCACAACGTCCAGCCGACAGCGGCTGTGACATTGGCGCGTATGAGACGGACGCGATGGGCACAGGGGTCTATATGCCGATACTTGGTAAACGGTAGTTCACTACATAAAGCGCACTAGAAAATGGTGTCACCTTTCTCATCTTCGTGAGGCATGAGAAAGGTGACAGCGATGTATCTATGGACATCTGCGGCGTGCGATCCTATAGTGGGGTCACACGATGCAACGCGTTTAGCGCATTCCCTGAACATTTCAGTTTGGAGGCACACAGCCAGAAGATGGCTCGCGCAGAGGCGCAGAGGGAGGTACTTTTTTCCCCTCTCTGCACAACCTCTTTGCTCCTAGTGCGAGATACGCCCTTCACCTTTTAGACAACTTTTTAGACACTTGACTTTGACGTGGAGTGTGCTATGTTTCTTAGAGTAACTACAATAGCCTCCCCCAGTAGATTGCGTGGGCCAATGATCTTTGTTGATAGTGCCCTAGCCGTTCGTCTAGAAGAAACACAGGCTTGGCGAGCCCTTCACTATGCACAGGCAAGCCAGACGCAAGATCGCGCTCCCCAAAGCGCGCTCTTGACGATCGCAGGTGCACCCGCCATCTATGGAGGCCCAGGACTTCCCGTAAACCGCGCGATTGGCCTGGGGATGCACGGCCCCGTGACATCGGACGACTTGGACGCAGTCGAAGCATTCTACAACGCACGCCGCGCATCTACCGTAATCGACCTCTGTCCTCTAGCTGACCCGTCGCTGCTCAAGTTGCTTCAAACGCGTGGCTATACCATGCGTAATTGGATGAGCATGTTGTTCATACCCCTACCCATTGAGCCAGATCCCCAAAACCCTGACCTTCGGGTCACACGCGCCGTACCCGATCAAGCGAATCAATGGCTTGAGACTTCGGCCCGCGGCTTTGATGAAAGTGATGAGATATCCCTGAGTACACTGCGCATGTTAATGCCCAACTTCTATGCAGCCAATGCACACTGTTACTTTGCTTGGCTGGGTGATGTGCCCATTGCTACTGGCTCCATGTATTCACACAAGGGTGTTGTAGAGTTAGGTGGAGCGAGCACGCTGTTGGCCCATCGTCACCAGGGCGCACAAAGCGCGCTGATCCAACACCGGCTTGCCGATGCCCATGCGCTCGGCTGTGAGATGGCGATAGTCCTCACAGCCCCTGGCAGCGTCTCAGAACGCAACATGCAGCGGCGAGGTTTCCAACTCGCCTATACACGCATGATCAGCGAACGCCCTTTTACTCCTTTGCTGCGCCCCAACTAGATCAATGGCCCTATTCCATCAACAAGCCCAATAGAATTCATGCAAATAGCCGAGAAAGGCGAACCCTCCCCGGCTATTTGCATGATGTATATTCGTTATCCAAACTAAGTTGCTGACTTGTCTACTTTCCTGCCAGCGCCATCAATTCCATTGCCGCCGCTTGTGCTTCGCGTGTCTGTGCATAGCGATCTATCAAAATGCCGCCTTGCACTGAGAACGCATAATCGGCTTTGCTTTGCCCATCATTAAAGAGCACCACGGTATAAAGCATATTCTGCGCAATACGTAACCGTGCCACATAGACCCCCTCTTCGCCGACCACAGGCAGCCCCGTTGCCAGGTTCAACTCTTGCGCCAAGGCTCCCTGAATCAAATGACGCACACCATCTTGTGTCATCACCCAGAAGTTGAGTTGAGCAGGCGCATCACCCACGCCCCTATAGCGCAAAGTCAGGGTAATGTCACCTTCCCCCGTATCGGCAGCCAAGTTGAGGTAATGGCGATCTTGGGCATTCATCAAAGCCCCGCTGACGCGACGCGCCCGAACTGGTTCAGGCAGTAGCATTGACGTGGGGGTCTTGCTGGGTGTCAGCACAATCTCGGGCGAAATTTCCTTGATAGAGCCACCATACCCCTGCAATGCTCCGGCAATCTCCAACCCAGCTATGTCAGTCATGTCTATAAATGGCGAATTAGTTGCGGTACTTTCGACCACTGGCGCATTCACCAAGATTGCCGAAAATGTCTGTCCAGCGTCATCACGCAATAACCCGCCCTGTACTTGCAATGTATAGCTCAACGGCATTTTGGAATTGTTATAGACAATTACGGTATAGCCTGTGGAATGATTGCCAGGAACCAGCGCCGTCAACCGGTTGCCAACTTGATCAAAGTGCAAAGGACTACCCACTGCCGTCTTGACCACCAATGGATCGGCACCTGCTAAGAATTGCTTCAGCCCGTCATCCGTCAACACCACAAAGTTTACCGCATCCGCAGCCAACGCTGTGGCAGGCTCAACCACGAGCGTCACAGCAAAAGCCCCACCGGGCTGCATCGCCTCTAGCCCAAAATAATGGCGGTCAAATTGATGCGGCAGTAACCCGCGCAATTCTGTCGCCCGCACCTCTGCATTACTCAACGCCGCAATCTGTGGCGCGCCCACCGGATCTGCCCCCGAAGATGCCAGCGGATCTGCCAGCGGCACAAACTCCACCTCCTGCACAACATCATTCCCAACAGCCAAATCTGCTCTTTTCATATCTGAAAACGAGACAGGAGGCGACACAGAAGGAGATGCCAAAAATGAAGGAGGCAAATTGATAATATTGGGCAGAACCGTCTGCGCTTGTGCCATCCTTGGTGTCAGCACCAAAAGCGCAAGCGCGACCACAACCCAACTTATCAACCTACCAAACTGGGCTGGGTGAACTGTTGATGACGAAACAGCATGATTGGGGGACATAGCATGACCTTTCGATGGAGCCTTTGTAGGTCGCGCCATCGAGCGTTGTGAGTATCTGATTGTTTTATTTTTGTTGCGCCGCCACAATGATGTAGCCAACATCCATGTAGCTTCAGAGGGTTTCTGTATGCCAGTAACAATAGCACACTTCATAGCAACGTTCAAGTGAAATTTATGCACCATTTTCCCTACGATCTTTCTACGGTCTCAGCTTATCCCATAGTTCAGCCATTGGCATCGCGCAAAGCCAAGACATGCAAATTGCCACCCTGTGATCAGTAAACTCTGCGCTAAATAAGCAGAGTGATAGATAAGCAGAGACAGACAAGCAGACGCAATCCATAGCAAAGCATCACCTAGCACAAGGAGATTCGCCCACAAAGGGCGCTGTATCCTGTACTGGTCTTCGCCAATGGCATATTTCTATGATTTGATTTTCATGGCACTACAAGCGCAGGGTGCGCTTTACTCCGGACATAATAGTAGACGCAGAAAGCGAAGAAAAGAGACTGGTGATTTCAGAATCAGGTTGCCATAGACGCAGAAAGGCGCATGTTGGTTGCCCAACATGCGCCCTCTAAACTTATGATGATCTACTGATTTAACAGGAAGCGCTCCACGAATGCCTACTGTCCTAGAGCACTGTCCTAGTGCAGTAACACCCTCTGCTGCAGCCTACTTAGTTGGGCGGCGTGGCTCCCAATAGACGCGAATCTGGGCATCCTCAGCCTCTTCATAATACTCAACCACAATCTTATGGGGTCCATCACTCAGGTTCAAGTCAGCCTTATACTCGGTTGCGGGCTGAATCACCCAAGCATCGATAATCAATTGGTCATCCACATAGACGCGCACACCATCATCTGCAATCGCATAGAAGCGGTAGGGACCACCCTTGAAATACTCTACCTTTTCCCAACGCACGCTAAAGCGATCTTGGGTTCCAGAGTTGAAGGGGCTACCCGTAAACCAGTTGAAATTAACTTCCAAGTCCTGGCGCTCTAGGGCAAATTCAGTAAAGTACTTGTCGCTGAAATAGGTACCCTTCCAATATTCAGTTGGGCGCAGGGGTTCTGGTCGATCTGGTTCACCGCCCCACGGTTTATCCTCAGGTCGTTGTGGAGCGTCGCCTGGGCGTACAGGCCCTTCGGCCTTAGGGCCTTCAGGTTTAGGACCTTCAGCCTTGGGGCCCTCATTCTTGGGACCATCGACTGGGCGCACAGGGCCTTCAGCCTTAGGGGCTTCATTCTTGGGGGCTTCAGATTTAGGTCCCTCATTCTTCGGGGGTTCGCTGGGACGCTGTGGCGCGTCGGCAGGTCGTTGTGGGCCTTCATTGCTGGCTGGCGGCTGTTGAGGCTTGTCCCCACTGCGACCAGGAATACACAGCTTCTGGCCTATGTAAATCTCATTCAGCTCATAAATCCCATTGGCACGAGCCAACGCATATTCATCAATCCCATAGGTAAACGCGACTGACGACAGCGAATCACCTCGTACGACTGTGTAATAGGCTGCACATTCCGGCCCACCAGTTCCCTGCTTCTCCTGCGTCGGAATAATCAACTGCTGCCCAACATAAATCAAGTCAGAGTTACGCAGCGAATTAGCCTTCATCAAAGCTGCTTCCGATAAACCAAAGCTCCACGCGATTCCAGACAACGTGTCACCACGCGCAACCGTGTAGACCTGTGCCCATTCTGTGTTGTTACTCAGATTCGATTGGGCAGGTGCCGCCAATGCGGTCATGGGAGCCAACAGGCTGAGCAACAGCACAACCGTCAGCACTGTCCCAAACCGTTTGCGATTTACGCTACCCAGAGGGGTGTTACGCATACTATGTTCCTTTCATTGCAGACCATCAAAGCTCATCATAGAACCTTACCCACGCGGGCAAGGGTAAAGATCTTTGCTTGCTACTATGCGACGACGAACAAAGTGCCAAAAAGTTATGATCAGCTTGTGCCCAATCATACTTCGCGTCCCACCCCCAACCTACATCCTGATATATGGTCTTGAAATCCCTTATCTTGTAAAGTCTTGTTTAAGTGGTTCTTTTGCTAAATCTACGAGGCAAGCTGTAGGGGCGGTGCCCCCGTGCCCGCCCACTTTCCAGTGCAGTAGGCCACAGGGGGCCTACCCTACGGGTCAACTTGCGAACTTGGCGAAGAACCAACCAGTAATCGAGTCTTGTCTAGGGTGCCCTGGCTGTTTTACGCACAGCCACTCTCTTCCGACATTGTTTGCTTCTTCTCGATAGATTCATGATGCAACTGGATTCACCATGAACCAAGTACTTCCGCAGAAGAAGCAATTTTACAAAGGAGAACCCCATGAGTAACGAACAAGTACCCGTTGACCCGAATACAGAGTTCGGGGTTGAACTGCCATATGGTCTGGTCGAGGTTGCACCAGACCTTGCCTATCAACGTCTTGCTATTGTCAATGTTGCCTATATTGGTCTACCACAAGCCCCAGACCGCCAATGGGTACTGGTCGATGCAGGCGTCCCAGGCATGGCAGGCTCGCTCCGGAATGCTGTAGAGCATCGCTTCGGCGACGATTCCCGCCCCGCGGCCATCATCCTGACCCACGGCCATTTTGACCATGTCAGTGCCCTCAAAGATTTAGCGTTGGAATGGGACACGCCCATACTTGCCCATCGTCTAGAGCGCCCCTACCTCACTGGTCAATCTGCCTATCCTCCACCCGATCCCACCGTGGGTGGCGGTGTGATGGCAGCCTTAGCACGCTTCTATCCGAGTGGCCCGATTGATGTGGGCGAATGGTTGCAGGAACTGGTGCCAGATGGCAGCATACCCTATCTACCTGACTGGCAGTGGTTGCACACGCCCGGTCATACCCCTGGGCATATCTCGCTTTGGCGTGCAAGTGACAAGACGCTGATCGCCGGAGACGCCTTTATTACCACAAGGCAGGAGTCAGCCTATGCGGTATTAACGCAAAAACCGGAAATTCATGGCCCGCCCATGTACTACACTCCCGATTGGCCGAAATCTCGACAATCAGTGGTCGAATTAGCCGCATTGGAGCCAGAGTTAGTTGTCACAGGTCATGGCCCAGCCATACGCGGGCCTGCCATGCGTGATGCATTGGCAGAGTTGGCTGCCAACTTCAACGAGATAGCCATACCCGAGCAAGGACGTTATGTCAATTCCCCTGCGCAAGCCGATGAGCATGGCGTTACCTACGTGCCGCCGAAGCCAGACTAGTTTGCTCAAATACAGTTGTTGGTGGAGAAGCCTTCCTCGGACTGGGACAAAGGATTCCCCTCTCCGAGGAAGGCACGATTGCTGGATAATTTCGCACCCACAGGTGCCAAAGCTAAAGCTCGAAACTCTGGCCGCGTGTGGGCATCTCAACCGGCCCAATGTCAGCTTCTTCAAGCTTAGAGGTAAACGTGGTCATTGGCCCTGGCTCGCCATGCACCAGAAAGACTTTCTGCAAGCGCGTGCGATCAAATTGACCTGCCCAGTTCAACATTTCGCGCTGGTCAGCGTGGGCGCTATAGCCTTCAATTGAAACGACATCAGCACGCACATCGTATTTACCGCCCAAGATATTCACCTCTTTAGCGCCATCCTTGAGCTTGCGCCCAAGAGTCTCCTGCGCCATAAAGCTCACCAACAAAATCGTATTCTGTGCATATTCAATGTTGTTCTTCAGATGATGAAGAATGCGCCCGCTTTCAGCCATGCCAGAAGCACTAATGATAATCGCTGCTCCCGACATTCCATTCAACTGCTTGCTACGCCGTGCCTCACGCACATATTCCACCTGCCCATAATCAAAGGGGCTTTTGCGCTTATCCTCCAACAGAAACTCTCGCACCTCGTCATTCCATGCCTCTGGATGCATGCGAAAGACATCTGTCGCATTTACCGCTAAAGGGCTATCCACGTAAACAGGTATTTGCGGAATATCGCCATCTGCATCCAGTTGATTCAGCGCATAGACAATCTCTTGGGTGCGCCCCACGGCAAAGGCAGGAATAATCACCTTGCCCGACCGTCGTGACGTCTCTTTCACCACATTGCGCAGCGCACGACGAGCACCAGAGACATCTTCATGCAGACGGTCGCCATAGGTGCTCTCCATAATCACCAAGTCAGCATCACCCACCGGCTCTGGATTACGCAAAATTGCACTTTCCGAGCGCCCAATATCACCACTAAAGATCAGGCGGCGCTGCTTGCCAGTTCCGCGATCATCAATTTCAAGTGCCACATGCGCTGCCCCCAAAATGTGACCCGCTGAGTAGAAGGTAAGCTCCACACCCTCTGCCACCAGCACAGGTCGCCCCAAACCCACGGAGACAAATTGCTCCAAACAGCGTTGGGCATCGGCTTGGGTATAGAGCGGCTCCAAAGGCACTTCCCCCGCTCGTGCCCGCTTTTTATTTACATACGCCACATCGGACTCTTGAATGTGCGCGCTGTCCATCAGCATATAGGTGCTTAAATTGCGCGTGGCGGCGGTAGCCCAAATGTTGCCCGTAAAGCCTTGCTTAACCAAATTGGGCAAGTTACCCGCATGGTCAATGTGGGCGTGGCTCAAGATGACGGTATCAATGGAAGCAGCATCAAAGGGAAAATGCAAGTTGCGGTCATAAGTCTCGGCGCGCCGCCCTTGATACAATCCACATTCCAAAAGAATACGTTTTCCATTAACCTCCAACAGGTGCATGGAGCCAGTCACTTCCTGGGCTGCACCATAAAAAGTAAGTCGCATCAATTCCCCCAACTTTGACTAAGTACTGGTGATCTAGAATGTTATCTTGCGCTATCTGACGACAGTTAAAGTTTGTTCAACATTGGGCAGAGAATTGCATCATTGTATGCCCATCGCGCGATTCACTCAACCTAGGTGCAGCCCCACATCAGAACCCACACCAGAATCCACACAAATGACAGTCACCCTAAACTGCGGTAAACTAGCCCTAAAATTTTTCTACAAGTACAAGGACTACAAGAAGGTCTAGGGCCAGAACGAGTACCAGAGTTCAGCAGTAGAAAGTGGGGCTATTGTGATTACCCAACCCAATTTAATCGCCGTTGCGCGCGGCGAGCAACCTGCGGATCTCTTGATACGCGGCGGACGTGTAGTCAATCTCTTTTCGGGTCAGATCGAAGCAATCGACGTTGCCATTGCTGGCAATAAAATTGCGGGGCTGGGAAACGACTACGAAGCCCCCGACGTGATCGAGGTGGACGGAGCCTATCTCGTCCCCGGTCTTATTGATGCACACGTTCACATCGAAAGCAGCCTGTGCATTCCCCCGCACTTTGCCGCGGCACTCCTACCACGCGGCGTGACCAGTGCAGTCATTGATCCCCATGAAATTGCCAATGTGGTTGGGTTGGCAGGCATCCGCTACATGGCGGAAAGTAGTCGCCTCTTGCCCCTAACCACCATCATCATGGCTTCCTCTTGCGTGCCTGCCACGACGATGGAAAACAACGGAGCTACACTCAACGCCGACGATCTCGCAACGCTTCTGCACGATGGACTTGTACATGGCTTGGCAGAGGTGATGAACTATCCCGGTCTCATTCATGGCGATCTCTCACTCCTAGCCAAACTCGCTGCCTTCCAGGGTCATCCCATCGATGGGCATGCACCTCAAATCTCGGGACGAGCACTCAATGCCTACATTGCCGCGGGCGTGGGTTCCGAGCATGAATGTACCACGGTCGAGGAAGCCGCCGAGAAGCTTGCGCGTGGTCTCTATATCTTGATCCGCGAGGCAACCAATGCCCGTAACCTCCAGCCCTTGCTGCCACTCATCACCCCATACAACAGCCGTCGCATCTGCTTTTGCACCGATGACCGCATTCCAGAAGATTTGCTCCAGCAAGGCTCGATTGACTACATGGTACGCACCGCCATCGCCTATGGCATTGACCCGATTGATGTGCTGCGTATGGCAAGCCTCAACAGTGCCGAGTGGCTTGGGTTGCCTGATCGTGGAGCCATTGCGCCAGGACGTGTCGCCGATCTACTGGTGGTGGACGATTTGCAGAATTTCCACGCGCGCCAGGTCATTGCTGGGGGGCGTCTGGTTGCCGCCAATGGACAAATGCTCCCTTCCGTTGATCTCCCCATTGCGTCAGCCGCTGCCGTGGGTGGCACGGTCAATGTAGCATGGGAGAGGGTGAATTTCACGATCCCTGCACCAAATTGCCAGAGTCATCAGGGTTGCCACATGCGTGTGATCGGCTTGTTGGAAAACCAGCTTGTCACAGAGGCGCGCACGCTGGACGCAACGCTTGTGAATGGGAACGCAGTGGCAGACCCCAGCCGCGACCTGCTCAAAATGGCTGTCATTGAGCGCCATCGTGCGACGGGTAGCATGGGCTTGGGCTTTATCCAGGGCTTTGGCTTGCAACAAGGGGCCATTGCAGGAACCGTCGCCCATGATCATCATAACCTTGTCGTGATTGGAGCCGATGACAGATCAATGCTCACCGCTGCCCGCGCTGTAAGCGCAATGGGTGGCGGGCTAGTCGTCGCCCTGGGCAATGAAATAACCGCCCAACTACCTCTCCCCATCAGTGGGCTGATGAGCGATCAGCCGATTCAGCAGGTTGCCGCAGCCTACAATGCGTTACGTGCCGCCGCGGCGGCACAGGGTTCGCACCTCCACGATCCCTTTATGGCAATGAGTTTCATGGCTTTGGAAGTCATTCCTCAGCTTAAGTTGACCGATAAAGGACTCGTCGATGTGACTCAATTTGCGTTGGTTGATCTCTTTGTCTGAAAATCTTCGCTTTCAGCCCAGATCGTGTACGATATACGATTAGCGTGCCGAGTATTTGCGCGGTCTTAACGCCCAAGATTATCCGTTGCACTACAGGGCTGACGATTGCCAATCTGCACAAGTAGATCGGTAGAATGCGACCTGTGATTGCCCGCTTGCCAACCAGGAAGAACTGACATGTTTGAACAATTTACACCTGCTCCACCCGATGCCATTTTGGGACTAACCGATGCCTTTCGCAAAGACCCGAACCCAAAGAAGATCAACCTTGGGGTTGGCGTCTATAAAGATGAAACAGGCAATACGCCTATTCCTGCTTCGGTGAAGGAAGCAGAAACCCGCCTGCTCAAAGGCGAAAAGACCAAAAGCTATTTACCCATTGATGGCTCCCCTGCCTTCAACAGTGCCACGCAAACGCTGCTCTTCGGTGCCGACCATGAAATCGTGCGCTCCAAACGCGCAGCAACGGCCCAAGCGCCCGGTGGCACAGGGGCTTTACGCATGGCGGCGGATACGATTGCCAAGCTCATGAAGGGGGCACGCGTCTGGATTAGTAACCCCACATGGCCCAATCATCCTAGTGTCTTTCAGTCAGCGGGGCTTGAGGTCAAAACCTATCCGTACTTTGACTCCAAGACCAACGACATTGATTTCAATGCCCTGATGGCGACAATTCGTGAGATTCCCGAAGGCGATGTGCTGTTGCTGCACGGAGCCTGTCACAACCCCACGGGCGTTGACCTGACCCCCTCACAATGGCAAGCGGTTGCCGAGGTGGTTGTGCAAAACAAACTACTTCCGCTCATTGACTTTGCCTATCAAGGCTTTGCCGCGGGACTAATGGAAGACGCCGCTGGATTGCATATCATTGCCAACACAGGTGTGGAGCTTTTGGTTGCCAACTCCTATTCCAAGAACTTTGGTCTCTATAATGACCGTATTGGTGCGTTGACCGTGGTTGCCAAGGATGAGCAAGCAGCCCAAACCTTCATCAGCCATGTCAAGCAAGCCGTCCGTGCCAACTTTTCCAACCCACCTGCCCACGGCAGCGCCATTGTGGAGACCATTCTCAACGACCCGCAACTGCGCGCCCAATGGGAAGCCGAAGTCAGTGAGATGCGCAACCGCATCAACGGTTTGCGCCACCTCTTTGTGGAAACCCTCAATGAAAAGGGTGTGCAGCGTGACTTCTCTTTCATTACCCGCCAAACAGGGATGTTCTCCTTTTCGGGCCTGACACCCGACCAGGTAAAGGCGCTGCGCGACGACTATGCTATTTATATTGTTGGCTCCGGGCGCATCAGCGTGGCAGGAATGGATGAATCCACAATGGATTACCTCTGTACCGCCATTGCCGAAGTGCTAGAACGCTAAGTCCCAGAAATAGAACCTGCGAGGAAGCCAGCTTGCAAGCTGGCTTCCTCGCAGGGATTGCACCTTTGCAATCGTACAACTGCAATCGTACAACGTTTCAACACTCCCACATATCACTTCAGCACCCAACCCTGAGGAACCAATGAAGAGTCTATCCCACCTAATTGAAGGCGTGCCCGCGTCGGTGACAACCCTGATGATGCAGAAGGGGCGCGAACTGGCGGCGGCTGGTCATGACATCGTCAACCTGGCTGGGGGCGAGCCAGATTTCAACACGCCCCAACACATTATTGATGCTGGCTACCAAGCGATTGTCGCTGGCGATACCCACTACCCCCCCTCCTTTGGCACGCCAGAGCTTCTCTCTGCCATCGTTGCAAAGCTCAAACGCGAAAACAATGTCCAGCACATCACGCCCAGCCAAATCGTTGTAACACCGGGCGGCAAGTGGGCTATCTATGTCACGCTGGCAGTCACGCTCAACCCTGGCGATGAAGTCTTGGTCTTAGATCCCTCCTGGGTCAGCTATGCGCCGATGGTTGAGCTAAACCAAGGCGTGCCTGTGCGTGTACCGCTGCCCTCTAGTGAGAACTTTGCCATTAGCGCCGATCTACTAGAACGCTACATCACGCCACGCACCAAGCTGATCATGCTCAACAGTCCCAACAATCCCACAGGGCGAGTGCTGACCCGCAGCGAACTTGATGCGCTGGTATATGTTGCCACCCAGCATGACCTCTATGTCATGAGCGACGAAATTTATGAACACATCTTGTATGAGGGCGCTGTCCACTATAGCATTGCTGCCGAACCCGGTATGGCAGAGCGCACCATCATCGTCAATGGCTTTAGCAAAGCCTATGCCATGACTGGCTGGCGTCTGGCGTGGATTGCAGGCCCAGCCCCCGTGATCAAGTTGGCGCGCACCTACCAAACCCAAACCGTCACCTCTGCCGCCAGTTTTACAATGGCCGCGGGCGTCGCTGCGCTCAATGGGCCTCAAGAAGCCGTACATACCATGACTGCCGCCTATGCACAACGCCGTAAGTTTGTGCTAGATGCGCTCGAAGAGATCCCTGGCATCGAATGCCCGCCCATTGAAGGGGCCTTTTATATCTTCCCCAAGTTCACAGCCACTCAGAAGAATAGTCTCGAAATTGCCAACATCTTGCTCGAAAAGGCACTGATCGCCACAACTCCCGGCATTGCCTTTGGTACAGCGGGTGAAGGACATGTACGCTTTAGCATCGCCACCCATATGCACGATCTAGAGCGCATGGTAGATAGACTTGCCCAATATGTACCTACGCTATAGCCACAGGAATAGCGATAGGGCCAAAAAAGAAATAGAAGAAAACAGATGCTAGACTGGTACGTCTATCCGTTAGCTATTCTTGCCGGGATTGTTGCTGGAGTTGTCAATACACTGGCGGGCAGTGGATCCTTGATCACATTGCCCATGCTAGTCTTTTTGGGCTTGCCTTCCAATGTTGCCAACGCTACCAATCGCGTGGGCATTGTCGTGCAAAACGTGGTTGGTGTAAGCACCTTCCAACGTAGTGGCAGACTCGATCTTAGCAATTCGATTTGGCTGATTGTTGCCTCAATTCCAGGCGCTTTGGCAGGAGCATGGGCAGCTTCCTCTCTGGGCGCAGCCGAGATGGACATCATCATCGGCACGATCATGATCATTATGCTCTTTGTCATTCTCTTTGATCCGGAGAAGTGGCTACGCCAACATTCTGCGGTGCGCGAAGGGCGACCCAGAGCCTGGATTCTGTTGCTCTTCGTGGGCATTGGTTTCTATGGGGGCTTTATTCAGGCAAGCGTAGGAATTTTTATCCTGGCAGCCCTGGTGCTGGGATTGAACTACAGTTTGGCCCATGCCAACGCCATCAAGTTGGTGATCGTGCTTGTTGCCACAGCAGCAGCCATGTTCGTCTTTATCAATGAAAACTTGATTGCCTGGGGCCCAGGATTGCTCATGGCAGTGGGTCAGAGCATTGGTGCATGGCTAGCTGCACGCTTTGCCACGCGCAACCAAAACGCCGCTGTTTGGACACGGCGTCTACTCATCGCCGTAGTCGTCATTGCCATTCTCCAATTCTTCGGCATTCTCGACTGGATTCTGACGACGGTAGGACTGGCGTAGCAGCCTCTTTGAGGCGTAACAAAAAGGAAGGGAAGCGACCAATAAAGATTTCCTGTTTGCTTCCCTTCCTTTTCTAAGACTTCTACAGTAAAGCACCCTGCCTTGGAGCTTCAAGTTCCAAGGCAGGTTTTACTACCCAACCCTTATTTCCCCCTACAAATAGCCAAAACAGATCAAATCAAACTATCCACCTAGCGATTATGAACGCACAAACCCCGATCATCCAACGGAATCTGCACCGGACCCGCGGCAAGATGCGAAGCATGACAGGCAAGACCCAACTCCAGCGCCGCGGCTCCATCCCGTGCGGGTGAAATAAACGGCACGCCCGTGCTCAACGAAGTATGTACCTCCGCCAACATGCGCTGCGTCAAGCTCATTTCGTGGGGTGCGCTCTCAATCGCCTCCATCTGCAACCGGTTCGGGTATTTGCGTATTGCCCCCTCTGGATAATCTGGCGCAATGCGAAAGATCCAGCCATCACCCACCATCGACGAGAGCGTAATATACCCAGCTTTGCCCCGCACCTCAATACCCTGTTGCACACCATGCGTCTGATCAATGAAGCCAATTACGCCATTGGCAAAATGGACAATACCCACCGCGGGCAGATCCTGCCCTGCCACATAATTGGGAATGCGTGCGTCCACCTGCACCGCATCCCCCGCAAAAAAGCGCATCACATCAAACGTGTGTGACCCAATGTGCAACATACCACCTCCCGCATGAATGGTCACGGAAGTCACTTCACCAATCGCGCCCCCATCCACCAGCCGCTTGGCCTCACGCAACATCGGGCTAAAGCGAAAAGGATGATTGACCGCCAAAAGCACTTGGTTCGCTTCTGCCGCTTGAATCATGGCATCAGCCTCCGCCATGCTCGTTGCCATCGCTTTTTCCACCACAACTGCTTTAACACCAGCCTCCGCCGCGGCAATCGCAATCTCTGCCTTTTCGGGCGATTGCGTGCAGATGGAAACAACATCAGGCTGCTCCTGACGCAACATCTCGCGGTAATCCGTGTAAAGCGACTGCACACCGCGACGCGCGCCAAATTTCCGCAGCTTCTCCTCACCCCGATTCGCCGCCGCCACCAACTCAAAACCAGGCGTGGTTTGATACGCTTCGGCATGATTGACCGGGAAGATTACATAGAATCCCAAATGGCGGTTTTCTCCTTGATAATAAGCAGATGGCCTCTTTTCCATCACCTCATCATCATAGGTATCGCCGATTCGCCCCGTCCCAATTACAGCCGCCCGAAAGACTGGTTTTATAGTATCCATTGCAATCATTCCTAGTTCTAGAGTAGAAGAGTGAAATCAAGAGTGAGATGAATGGGGAAAGTCTATAGCGTCCTCCTACACACACGCAATTTCTACACGGGTTGGCATTGTGACATCTTCAATCTTCTGTTTGAGACTTGAAAGGACTTAAAAAATAATCAGTTGCTTCTACTCACAATAGGGCATATACTAAAGGGGCCTCAATTATTTCGCCCCAACAGTTGATCGTCTTGCAATTCACACAATCGCATAGTTCCACCCGCGTGTAACTACGTTGGTGAAGTCTCAATGGAGGAACTTCCCATGAACCTACTATCCAAACTTTTCGGTAGTGCCAACAAATACAACGACACACAACTTGTCAATCAAGCGATGGCAGCTATCACAGTAGACCCAATGATCAGTGATCCAAGTGCTCTGGTGGTAACGAGCAAGAATGGGGTTATGACGCTAAGTGGCATCGTACACAAAAGACAAGAAAAGGATCGAATCGAAGGCGTGGTTCGCAGTTCGCTCACAAACGTAGGACTTAAACACGAGCGGATTATCAACGAACTCAAGTTGCCTCACAATGGAGGATAAGTTCACCAGCGGACTTACTCCTTAGACGCTTTGACGAGGTAGACGCTTTGACGAGGTAGACGCAGAAGCATCCGCTGTGGTGCAAGCGCAATTTCGCACGTTATCAAAAAATTAGCTCACGATGCTCATTGTAGTAAATCACTTGCAACAAAAAGGACTCCCTCTGGTAAGTGGAGGGAGTCCTTTTGATCTAACAATGTACCTACAAATGTTTATGCAGTAGGGCGTGCGGGTGGTGCCGGTGGCACTGTCACGCCATTTACCTTAGGCTTGCTCAACTTGCGGAAAACCCAGCGCAGTACCCAGATGAAAATCCCGATTGGAATCAGCGCCAAGATAAGCAACGGCAGGAAGAACATGGCGAACCAAATCAGCACATTGCCCAATCCCTGCACAGCAACCACCAGCGCGCGTTGAGCATCACGAGCAACACCCGAAGGTCGCCAGCCTTCCTCCACCACGGGCAAGTTGGCCGAATCAGGCGTCAGCGTCACCACAATGGTCGAGAGCGAGATCAAGTTGTCCCACATATTCTTGCGTCCACGCAGCGTCTCAATCTCCCCACGCACCTCAGTCAGCGTGCGATAGACCGCCATAATGTCTTCAGACGTAGAGTTAGGTCGCTCGCGCACCTCCTCTAACATGGCACGCAACTCCAACTCAGTTGCCTCCAGATTGCGAATCTGTGCGTCCACATCAGAATATTGATCGGTCACATCTTCACTGCTGATCGAACGTGACTCCACTGTGACAGCCATTTCAGCCAATCGATCCAGGGTTGCGTCCAAGTTCTCAGCTGGCACACGCAAGGTCATCGTACCCTGCAACGCCTCGGTGCTACCCCACGTAGAGCGATAGAGATTTGAGTCGGAAAGATAACCGCCCATCTCGTCCATTAGTGCGCTAATCGCGTCTACCGCCGCTTGGGTATCTGCCACCACCAGACTGATGTTGGCACGCGCAATCAGCATCCGGTTCGCTGTGGCTGCGCCTTCACTGCTCGGTGCTTGTGCGACAGACTCACCATCCGAACTTTGCGGCATCGGCGCGCTACTCTCCACCGATGATCTATCACCAGAACTGGCCGATGGTGCGGCTGCGCTACAGGCTGTCAGCACCAACGCGCTGATCATCCATACTGTTACAGCCCACCGTCGCATCTGCTTCATTCTCTCACTCCTCACTTTTGGCTTTTCCATCATCGTTGTGGACACCCTATATAGGTTGCCCATGTTGGCTGGTTCAATACCTTTGTTGGCATTAAACTGTGCTGGCTGTAAACTTTAAGATTCTAAACAAGAGCAATTTCTAGACATTGCCCATCTAAAAAGACGCTTGATTGCACCCTCTATCTATTATACGAAAACTATCGCTAAATTGCTCCGCAAAATGTCAGAAGTTTACCGACAAATGATGTGCATAAATGGTCTAATCCTACAATCCTAATGGTACAATAAGTGCTATGGCTATCTCCACACACCCTACACCTTCCGTTTTGGCGACTTCTGTACCGCAAGCAGTGCGCCGTCGCTTAATTTACATCCTGTTTGCAGGGCAAAGCTTATTTAGTGCAGCCCAAATTGTCACCTTCGGCGTTCTGCCCATTGTGGTGGTGCAGTTGGGAGGCAGCGACGCAATGGCAGGTCTACCTGCCACCATCTCGCTGGTGGGGCGTGGCATGGCAGCTTTTCCTGTCGGCTGGCTGATGGATAAGCTAGGCAGACGCTTTGGACTTTCCAGCGGTTTCCTGCTTTGCACCCTGGGCAGCATCCTTTGCGCGCTGGCGCTTGGCTGGGCATCTTTGTTTGGGTTTATGCTCGGTATCTTGCTCACGGGCATGGGGCGCGGCATCGGTGAACAGGCACGCTTTGCCGCTGCCGAGGTGGAGACCGCTGACCGCCGCGCCAAAGCGATTGGCCTCATTGTCTTTGCGGGCACAATTGGAGCCATTGTGGGACCGCGCCTGCTTGCCCCTTCAGAGCAATTTGCGCTCAACTTCGGCATCATGGGCGCAATAGGCCCCTTCTACATGGGCGCTTTTCTCTTTTATCTCGCCTTTATGTTAACTGCGCTCTTCCTACGCCCCGATCCGATGCTCATCAGCCGCGCCGATGATGCCGAATTGCCCAAGCCACTCAACGATATTCCCGTTGCAATCCGCACATTGCGCCAAATCTTTGCCGATTGGGATGTTCGCCTTTCGCTGCTTGCCATGACCGTGGGTCAACTGGTGATGACCACGATTATGATTATCACACCGCTCTATATGGCACGCACCGGATATAGCATCGATGACATTGGCTGGGTATTGATGGCGCATACCCTGGGCATGTTCGGTCTTGCCAGCGTTACGGGCTGGCTCATCGACCGCACCAGTTCAACGCTCATGATCGGTGTGGGCGGGCTTGTCCTAATTCTTTCCGCGCTGCTCACACCCGTAGCTTCCAATATCTGGCTACTCTCCGCAGCGCTCTTTCTCTTAGGACTTGGATGGAATTTCTGCTTTGTGGCAGGGTCGTCACTGCTTTCCGCAGCGCTCAAACCAGGGGAACGGGGTCGCGTTCAGGGAGCCAGTGAAACGCTAGTTTCGCTAGCATCGGGCATCGGCAGTTTAAGCGTAGGTGCGCTCTTTACCTATGGTGGCATCGTGGGGATTAGTGCGGGTGGACTCGCCTTTGCCCTGGTATTAATTTTGTCAATGGTCTGGATATTGCGCCTGCGCCCTGGTGCAGTAGCCGCCCGCGCAAGTTGATGGCAGAAAGCCATCGCCCACAGTGAACGAGCCACAGTAAATTAGCCATAGTGAATCAGCCAAAGGTAATCGTGGAGGTAGATGCGGTGACTTTAGAAGAACTCTGCGCAGAGATCTTGGCGCAGCCGGAAGCGCAGGAAGATCGCCCCTTTGGTCCCGAAGTGCTTGTCTTCAAAGTGCGGAGCAAAATGTTTGCCCTGGTTCCGCTGAATGAACCGCTACAAGTTAGCCTGAAGTGCAACCCTGTGCTGGCAACGATATTGCGTGACACCTACCCTGCGGTCACAGGAGGCTATCACCTCAACAAACAACATTGGAATACCGTTCTAGTTGATGGCAGCGTCCCAGAGCAAGAAATTAAAGAGTGGATCGCCCACTCCTATGCGTTAGTTGTCAAGGGATTACCCAAGCGCGATCGTCAAGAGTTAGGGAAAGCCTAGCGGAGTGCGGGTACGGCAATCTTTGAAACGTCAAGTTCCTTAAACTTGCCTACATAGCCCAGCATGACCACGACAGATCAACCAATTCGCTTGTAGCAAATCGTCAATCGGCTGCTGACCATTCAGCGTTGGCTGCTGACTCGGCATCCGCCTCCGGCAGAAAGCGACGTGCTGTTTCGGCATAGGTACGCAACGCCTTCACCGAAACAATTTCAAGCTCTGGATAGCGCAAGGCCGTCAGTGCGCCCCCAAAGACAGCTCCCGTGTCAATATTGATCGTCTGGTTAAGCCACCCTGGCACGAAGACAGGCGTATGACCATAGACCACCATCGCTGAACCGTGATACTCACTTGCCCAATTGAGACGCACGGGCAACCCAAACTCATCCATTTCGCCTGTTGTCTCCCCATAAAGCGCAAAATCACGCACAGCCCCCGATTCCCGCCCAATCATGCTCTTTTTCATCCCGGCATGTGCCACAACCAGTTTCCCGTCATCAAGCACATAATGGCTAGGCAATGAGTCAATGAAGCGAGCCACCTCTTGCCGAAATTCATTCGTCTCGCCCCTCAATTGTGCCAGCGACTGCTCTAGCCCATGTGTCACCTGCACGTTTCTCCCATTCAAAGCCCGCATCAACTTTCCATCGTGATTTCCAGGTACGCAGAGTGCATCTCCTGCCTCAACCATATTCATGACCAGTTTGAGCACCTCGGAAATTTTAGGCCCCCGATCCACTAGATCACCCACAAAGATAGCTCTACGTCCTGCAGGCGGCTCGACCTGCAATGCGTCGGCATCCACCCCATAGCCCATTTTCTCTAGCAGCAACACAAGTTCATCAAAGCAGCCATGCACATCACCAATGATGTCAAAGGGGCCATGTTCAGCGCGCTTGTTGTTCGCAAGTGGCACACGTTGGATAACAGCCGTGGCGATCTCCTCTTCACTATCCAGCACAAAGACGTGCCGAAAGCCTTCTCGTTGCAAATTGCGTAAAGAGTACCGCAAATCACTACGTTGGCGACGAATGACCTGACTCCCCATATCACGGTCAGTGCGTTGTCGATTGCGCTCGATACTCACTTGGTCAGGCACATTTAACACAATCGCAATCAGCGGTGCATGAAATTCGCGCGCCAGCGCCAGCAACGGTTGACGCGCTTCACGCTGAACGTTGGTGGCATCGATCACAGTCAGCTTCATGCGCGCCAGTCGCTTGGCGGCAATCACACGCAGCACAGCAAAGGCATCAACCGTCGCCGTTTGATCAGTCTCATCATCGGAAACCAGCCCACGACAAAAATCCGGCGAAATTACCTCGGTCGGCAGAAAGTGAGTTCGTGCAAAAGTGGATTTACCACTACCCGACGCCCCCATCAGGACAACCAGCGCAAAATCAGGAACGGTGATCTTGTTCATTCTTCTCCCTTACTTTTACCTTATCCGTCTCGCTTCCATCCGCTTTAAGAGCGCCAGCTAGCTAAGTGCGCCCACTTGTTCATCCCCAGGCCAATCAGCACGAAGCGCATCAGATAGCCAAAGCGTACGCACTTGAAGCGAGAATCACGGAGGCGAAACTTCCTAACGGGCAGCGATTTGCACTCTTCCTACGCAGTGGAGCAGAGAAGGCGCGTGGGCAAAGAGCTTCGTGCACTCCACTTCCAACAAAAAGTCCAGCAGATCCGACGATCTGCTGGACTTTCGTTTCAATTGCCTTAACTTGTTTCGTTATACTTCTACCCTTTAATCCCAGTGGTGACAATTCCTTGCACAATATATTTTTGGGCAAAGAGAAAGATCAGCAACATCGGCATCAAATAGACCACAATAGCTGCCATTGTGACAGTCTCTAGCGCATTCCCTTGCGGATCGCGATAAGCGGTAGAGAGCAGAACGCTTAAGGTGGTGCGGTCTTGGGTCAAGAAGATATTGGGCGTAAACCAGTCTCCCCACACCCACTGGAAATGGAAGATAGCAGAGGTGGCGATCACCGGGCCAGAGAGGGGCAGGAAGATCTGCCAAAAGATGCGGAAGCGACTGCACCCATCCACCTCAGCGGCATCCTCCAAATCTTTGGGAATGGCAGCAAAGAATTGGCGAAAGAGGAAAATGTGGAATGGGCTCCCCGCAATACCCCATAAAATCCAGGGCCAATAGGTATTGGTCAACCCCAACTTGGAAAAGAAAACAAAGGTGGGGATGACAGTCACCATGCGCGGCACCATCATCATGGAAATTACCAACACAAAGAGTGCGCCCTTCAACCGCGCATTGTGGCGTGCAAAGCCAAAGCCAGCCAGCGCGCTTGAAAAGACCGTCAGCAGCGTGGAAGGCAAGGCAATAATCAGCGTATTCAGCGCATAGCGCATAAAAGGGTATTCGACCACTGCTGTGTAGTAATTGCTCCACTGCGCAACTTTGGGCAGTATGGAAATTGGGTAGCGCGCATACTCGCTCATTGTCTTCAGTGAAGTCAAAACAAGCCAAAGTATTGGTGCAATGAAAATAGCCGTAAGCAAAATAAAGCCCATGTAGAGCAATGCACTTCCTAACCAGCGGAAGCGGGGCCGCGCCTGCTGGCGGACGGCGGTTAAGCGACGTTGGTCAAGCGTTAACTGCCCCATGCTAATTGCCCTCCTGGCTGACTTCGTAGTAGACCCAATAACGGGAAGTGGCGACAATGATTAGGGTAAGCACCAGAATGATCAAAAAGAAAATCCACGAGAGTGCAACTCCATATCCATAGCGCTGAAAGTCAAAAACCTGCGAATAGTTATAAACCATATAGAAATATTTATCACGCGGCATATTCAGCGCACCACTCAACCCTGCGCGCCCATAGATAAGGATCGCCGCATCAAGGATTTGCAGTGAGCCAATCACCCCCAGAACTAGCTGAAAGAAGATTACAGGTGTCAAGAGGGGGACGGTAATGCGCCGGAATACTTGGAAGCGATTTGCGCCATCCAACTTAGCCGCCTCGCGCAATTCCTCTGGAATCCCCTGCAAACCTGCCAAGAAGATAACCATTGCCCCGCCAATATTCCACCAGGCAAAGAGGTAGAGCAATAGCATAAAGTGATCAATCGGCCAGTTGATGGCTGTGCCAGGACGGAAAAAACTAAGCATGGCATTGATCAATCCAGCGTCCTTGTTAAACATCAGCCGCCATGCCATGACTGCGCCTGCCAGTGGCAAGATGGAGGGCAAGTAATAGAGCAGTCGAAAGAAGGCGCGCCCCCTGATCGCTTGGTTGAGCATCACTGCCAAGAGCAACCCAATCAGCAACCCTACAGGCACAGTGATGGCACCATACAAAGCCGTGTTACGCAGAGCGATCCACATATCGGCGTTCTGCAAAGCCCGGATGTAGTTGACAAACCCCAAAAATCGCACCGTTGCGACGTTAAAGCCATCATAGTTGGAGAGCGAAATCACAAAGCCCAAAATCAACGGGAAGAGGGATAAGCCGACAAACCCCAGCAGCCACGGGGTAATAAACAGATAAAAGGCACGCTCTTCGCGTTGGGCACGTTTTGATTTTCGTTCGCGCTGCAAGGTGCGCCCATCGGCGCGAGCCACCTGTGCCATTTGCTGCATGGTCACCTCATTATCTTATGCGCTGTTTATGCGCTATCGTAGCCCCAAATTCGTACCGAAGACCTTCCTCGAAGCTCGGAGCTTTGAGGAAGGTTTCGACCCAAGGCAAAAGTACAGCGGCAGGAAAGTTACCCCTCTTTCCCTACCGCTCTCACCACTCGTACCTATGCCCCTACGCGATCCATGCCTTCTTGGATGGCTAAGTTAACTTCACT
>JBBQIG010000006.1:0-22800 GCA_038324715.1 Anaerolineae bacterium
CTACAACTCATACCGGTCGGCTAACGTCCGATGTAGATGTCCGATACATCGACTTGCGGGCCAATATTTCGCCGAAATCACATGTTATGTAATGTGACATTGTCAAATTACTAATTCTTCCACTCATTAATTCAAAGTAGAAAGGCAGCTATGACTGCTTCGTATTCAGAAAACAACGATCCACTTGAAGCCACCTTGACCTTTGACCAGTTCAGTAAGGCGGTTCAAGAGAACATTGCGCGTGTCGTTGTGGGCAAGCACGATGTCGTCGAATTACTCTTGGTCGCCCTCCTTGCCGATGGTCATGTACTGTTAGAAGACGTACCAGGCATTGGCAAAACCACACTAGCAAAGGCACTTGCGCGCAGCGTAGACTGCTCCTTTGCACGCATCCAGTTTACGCCCGACCTCCTCCCCAGCGATGTAACGGGGCTGAACTATTTCAACCAAAAGGCACAAGAGTTTCAGTTCCGCCCCGGCCCCATCTTTAGCCAAGTCTTATTGGCCGACGAAATTAATCGCGCAACACCACGAACCCAATCTGCGCTCCTAGAAGCCATGCAAGAGCGACAAGCCACCATAGATGGACAGACCATGCCCCTGCCCCATCCGTTCTTAGTGTTGGCAACCCAAAATCCCATCGAATTGGAAGGCACTTTTCCGCTACCCGAAGCCCAACTTGACCGCTTCATGCTCCAACTTCAACTAGGCTACCCTTCATTGGAAGAGGAAGAGACCATTCTCGAACGCTACGAACGCAGCGATCCAATGGTCGATCTGCAACCCGTGGTCACCGTCAATCACCTTCTCGCCTTGCGCGAGCAAGTGACGACCGTCCACGTCAGTGCAGCGCTGCGTAGCTATCTGCTACAAGTCGTGCGCAGCACGCGCGAACATTCCCTGGTCGTCTTAGGTGTCTCACCGCGTGGTACACTCGCTCTCTTCCGTGCCAGCCAGGCACTCGCCGCCCTACGCGGACGTGATTTTGTGATCCCCAGCGACATCCAAACCCTCTGCCCAGCCTTGCTTACCCATCGCATCCACATCAGCCCCCAAACGCGGCTGCGCGGGCGTTCGCCCCAACAGATCGTTGCGGAAATTACAGAGCAAGTGCCGGTTCCCGTTAATGAGTAACCTTTACTCCCAGACCAGGCCGAACACCGAACCCGCGACCAGACCTCCTATCAAAATTAGCGTTACCAATTGCTATTCATGCCATGAATCTACTGATGCAGCGCCGCAAAATTGATACCAGCAAAGACACCCAATTCAATGACGCTTGGATATTCTTTGCATTCCTCTTAACCCTGCTCGGTCTCGCACTCGACAGCACCGTTCTCACTACAGCTGCCGTACTACTTTTTGTCGTGGCGGGAACAAGTTGGCTCTGGTCAGCACTTAGCTTGCGCGGACTCTCCTATCACCGGCACTTCAGCGAAATTCGTGCCTTCCAGGGCGAAACCATTGAATTGACGTTGGAAATTCAAAACGCCAAATGGCTACCACAACCTTGGGTCACGGTGCGGGATCTCTTTCCACCCGGCCTTCCAATCGCCGAAAGCCAGTTGCCAGTAAATCCAGCCTCCAACCTGGCCGAATTTCGCACCTTTTGGATGGCAGGTCCCTATCAACGCATCACTCGCCGCTTTCAAGTGCAGTGTACCATTCGCGGCTATCATCCCTATGGCCCCGCCTACCTGACCACAGGCGATGCGTTCGGCTTCTTCTCTCAAGCTGCCACCCAAACGCAGATACAGCACCTAATCATCTATCCACGCATCTATACCGTCGCCGAACTACGCTTGCCAACCAAATATCCTTTTGGCACAGCCCGCGCGTTTAACTCACTCTACCAAGACCCCATGCGTGCGGCGGGAATACGTCCCTGGGAAGTGGGCGATCCCATGCGCCGCATCCACTGGAAGGCGAGCGCTCGCCAACAAGAATTACTCAGCCGCGTCTATGAACCGAGCGAAGAGCATGTGGTCCAAATCTTTCTCAATTCTGCTACCCTAGTGCGTCACTGGCATGGCTACATTCCTGATCTGCAAGAACTCACTATCAGTGTGGCAGGAAGTCTGGCAGCGCTCGCCGCTGGAGAAAAGATGCCCGTCGGTCTCATCGCCAACGGCGCGCTCCGGGGCAGTGACAGAACCTTGCGCCTCTTGCCGGGGCGCAGCCCCAGCCAGTTGATGCACATCTTGGAGCTGCTAGCCGCCGTAACGCCCTTTGCCACACAACCCATTGAAGAATTGCTGGTCGAACAAGCGCCCCACCTACCTTGGGGAGCCACTCTGGTGGTCGTCACCGCCGTTGCACATGAAGAGCTACTCGCCACCTTGCTCGACCTCGCAGCTATCGGGCGACGCGTCGTCCTCTTTACATTGGCAGAGGAGCCGCCCCAACAAATGATGGGCAAAGTAACGGTCTACCATCTGCCCCACCTGATAGATGATCTGATTGTGCCCACAGAGATTAAATTTGGAACAAACGATGGATCAGCAACTGAAATTGAAGAAGGGTCGTCCGTTTCGACAGCCACGCCCACACCGACGACAGGACGCCTAGCATGATCCTGACCAACCGTCGTCTGCGCCTGCTCTACCTAGCACTTGCGGGGATGGACATGGCTATCTTGTTGCCCTGGCTTACAAGTGTCAGCCTCTTTTGGGCGCGCAATGGTGATTTTCGTGCAGCCCGTCTTGAAACACTGCTCACTCAAAGTCCCCTGCTAATCTTTATTGTCTTTTGGGCGGTCATGCTGCTTTACATGCTCCTTGCCGATCTACTGAATAACGCTGAAATACAAACGCCTTTGCGCGAAGTCGCTATCCTAGGTGTCCTGGCATTTACAAGCTTGTTAGCTGTGCGAGTTCTTCTGTACCCCGAGGTAGCACTCACTGATTTTTCGTGGCTACGCGAAACGATCTTTGCTTTTGTCAATCTCATAGGCGGTATACGGGGCGAAATTCTGCTGATCGTCACGAACTACCTGCTTTGGTGGCGTGTGGCGGGGTACACAGACCGCAACTTGACTTTTGAAAGTATCAGTTTTAGCTTCCGCTTAGGCATGTTAGTGGTCATCCTCGGCAGCACGCTCTTCGCCTACTGGACAGATCAAAGTTTTGCCGCAATTCTCTACATTGTTCTCTTTTTCGCTTTTGGGTTGACTGCCGTAGCACTGGCGCGCATCGACCAGAAGTCCATCGGCGCAGCCAACAGTACAGGCTCCCTCCTCCCCTGGGATCGTTTCGCGCAGCTTTGGGGAATCATCATCGGCATTCTAGGCACATCACTTGCCATCGCTACGTTCTACACCCCCTCCTTCCTGCGCGCAGTCTTGGGCTGGTTTGCGCCGGTGGGATGGCTCTTTCAGTGGCTTCTGACGCAAGTCACTTTTCTAATTTTTTGGCTGATAACACCCCTACTCGAATGGCTGAGTAGACGAATGCAAGCCATCATTGCCGAAACCCCACCACAGGAGCTAGCGACCCAACCTCCACCAGAGCCACTCGATCTCACTGAGGCAGTGCAACAAGCGGAGTTCTTGCGCTACTGTCTGGGTGCGATGGTGATCTTTATCGCGCTGGTTTTAATCCTGCTCTTGTTTGCGCGCCTAACCCGTCGCCAACGGCAGAGTGACCCAGAGGAGGTAGAGTCAATCGAAGGCAACCTACAACCAGGGCGGTTAAATTTCGGGTTAGACCGGCTGAAAGATTGGTTTGCGCTCTTAGGGCGCTATGGAGTGGGCAGTCAACTGCTAGCTGCAATTAGCGTGGAAAATATGTATGCCAACTTGTCTCGCTTGGCGCGACGCAAAGGCTTTCCGCGCCGCCCAGCCCAAAGTCCAGAAAACTACCTGGATACGCTCAACCAGGCATTCCCTGCACATGAAGCAGAACTAAGCGCCATCACCCTTGCATACTTGCGTGTGCGCTATGCCGAACGCCCCGTTACAGCACAAGAATTAGAAGCGTTACGCACAGCCTATGCGTCAGTCACTGCGCCACCCGACAAAGCAGCTGACCAGCCGGCACGCAGCTAAGAAATGCGCTTGTGATAAATCGGGTCACGGGCGCGCACATATTCGGCTCGACCTGTCTGTTTACGATAGGCATCGAACGTACTGAGAACATCTCGGTTGGCATCATAACCATGTTCGCGCGCCCAACGATAGTAGTAGATAATCTCAGACTCAGCCGTAACCAATTCCCAATAAAAGAGTTCAGAGATAACGCCACCCGCCTCATTCATGCCCGTGGTCGTAAACGCTTCAAGAGAAGGACGCCGGTCATAAGCTACGCGGTAATGGGTCGCCTGCCATCCACCAGCCACCTCTTCTTCTGGCACACTCGTGATCATGGCAAATTGCGCCGAGGGATCACCGTTCAGAGGCAGCCCCACACTCCCAGGGTTTATTAAATGCCACTGTCGTGAATGGGCGGTACCATTCGTTCTAGAATCTGGATGTGGAGCAATTGCGGCATCCAAATAGATGTGGCGGTCAATCTGTACATGGGTATGTGCGGAGATAATGGTAGGTACAGAAATATTGCTCAGTTCCACAGCAATCGATGCATTATTCTGCTCTTCGTAAAAGCCCACCCGGTTGCGCCCTGGCACACCGTGAGCAATGTTTACCGGATGGGTTCCCGGTAGAAACAGGGTGCGCTCGTCGGGCAACATCCCCAAGTATTCCCCCTGCGCGGGCGAGATGCGTTCCAGCAACCAATGCAGTTGTCCCCAGCGCGTAATATCATCACTTCCCTCAACCGCGCGCGGCGTGCCAAAATCTAAATAGTAAAATTCATGGTTCCCCCGCACCACCACCCAATCCCGTGCACGCACCAAATCGATCACCTCGGCGCTAAAAGGGACGGCGTTGATCAGATCACCATTCACCACCACATAATCAGGTTGTAAACGTTCCAATTCCACCAGGATCGCCTGAAGCGCTGGTAGGTTACCATGAATATCTGCCAGAATTGCAATCTGCATAAACCTCGCCTGCTCCACCCACAAGTTTTTACAGTGACTTCACTCTTCTTGCACGTACTATACCCCTCACCAACTCGCCTGCCAAACCAACCACATCAGCGCACTGCGTCTACGCAAAATGTTCTGTTCTTGTGATATGATGCCAAATGGAAGATCGATTACTAGCCATAATTGTGCTATGATTCTCTCTATTCACACACAAACAAACTAAAGATCAAATTAACGTTATAACCCAAGGCATTTCACCGACGAAAGCCCCTTCACTTCCACTTGAAAACCCTTAATTAATTTCTTGCCCACATCTTTTGCCGACATGAAGAGCTACACAGAGAGTAGGTAGAGAGTAGATGACGATTCCATATAAGCGCATCCTGGTTCCACTAGATGGTTCCGAACTTGCCGCGCTTGCCCTACCCCATGCAGAAAGCATTGCGTCCCTATCAGATGCCAGTCTAATCCTCGTGCAGGTAGTTCCCAGCGCAGCGACAATGGCAGTTGAGGCAAGCCTCCCCTCTACAGGGATCGGCATGCCGACCATTGATCCCTACTTGGTAGAAAAACAGTTTGAAGGCGTTGAGGAAGAATTGATCAACAACGCTGCAACCACTCTCAACGATGCCGCCACCCATTTGCGCGAAAAAGTGCCGCAAGTCGAAACCTTTGTCCTCAGCGGTTCCCCTGCCGAGGCAATTATTGCCTATGCACAATCTAAGCAGATCGACCTTATCGTTATGTCTACTCATGGACGTAGCGGCTTATCGCGTTTAGTCTATGGCAGTGTTGCAGAACGAATTCTCCAGCAATCGTCTTGTCCCGTCTTATTAGTGCGCGTTGCAGCCAACACTTAATGACTGTGGAAAAGTGAGACGGGGCGCACAATGCGATTCTTGAAATGGGCAACATTTCTGCTTCTCATCATGCTTGTGGTTGGCATCGTTGCCAGCTACCCAACATTGCGTAACCGCTTCATTACGCCCATGTTGGCAGAAGGCTATCCCCCACCACTTGAGACGCAAATCACTGCTGCCTCAGCTACGGACTTGCCGACAAGTACAGTATCAAGCACTATAAATACTGTGCTGGCAACAGTGCGCCCCACGCTCGCGCTTGCAACCGCCCGTGCGTCCACCGCGTTGCAGATCATCGCCTCCGCACCCACTGCTACCCCACAACCATCCCAAGCAGGCGAAGCCAGCGCGTCAACAGAAGTGAGCGGCGAGCTTGCTACACCACCAGCAATTGCCACCACATCGCTTCTACCCGCAAGCTCTGCGGCAGAGCGCATCACGCCAGTAGTTCTTGCGCCCTCTGGAGTTGACCTTCAATCTGATTCCCAGCCAGCAACTGGCAGCGCTACAAGCACAGAAGAGACTAGCGACTCACAAAGTGCAATCGCGGCGACCACGACGCAATTAATTCCAAACTCAGATCTTAACGCTACGCCAGCTACTACACCAGAAGTTAGCATTTCTGTGTTGACAACGACAGCGCTCACCTCCGCACAATTGATTACAACACAAATCATAACCCCAGCATCAACCATAATGGTTGTAGCAACAGTTACGCCTATCGTAATCAACCCCATACCCGCAGGACCATTCGCCAACGCCAACAGCCCGCTCTATGGCGGGCCAAATCTTACCTTTCCTGTTGTCGGGCAAGTACTTCTAGGGGAATCGTTGACCATTATCGGGCGCTATACAGAGGGCACTTGGTATCTACTCGCCAGTGGCGTTTGGATTCCCGGACAGACTGTTGACAATGCCCCCTTAGCCTTGCCACTGGTCTTTCCAACGCTAACACCAGTGCCATCTGCCACGCCTACGGTCACGCCCACGCCGCTGCCAACTGAAACACCACAAACATCCGCTACCCCAACGCCCACGCCGACGAGCCTTGATGATATGGTCTGCGACTGCTCGTCAGACAATCGCGATTGCCTGGGCAACATCTTTGCCAATCGCGCTGAAGCACAACGCTGCTTTGAATATTGCTTCCGCCAAACAGGGCTTGACATTCACCTGCTCGACCCCAACCTCAATGGATTAGCCTGCGAAAATCTACCATAAGCATCTGCAATTCAAACGTACCAAAATTTAGGCGTCGGGGAATTTAAAGCCCCGACACCTAAAGTCTTTACAAGCTACGCCTCATCAACTGCATCCTCTATGTCCGTGTCTGTTTCCACTTTAGCATCATGATAGACCCTTGGCTTTGGCTTGAGCCAAACAGTAATTTCAGAGCGATTGTGAAAGAGCTGTCGCGCACCCCCAATCTCATACATTGCACGCAAAATGAAAAACGCCTTTTCCAGGATGGGCTCACGCTTTTGTTCGGGCAATTTCAGGGTAATCAATGCCCACCCATGCGGATAGAGCAGGCGTGCATAGCTATTCATCAAGCGAGCAGAATCGCGCGCATCCATACGCATGTCATTGACGATGATATCAAAAGGATCTGGGTCAGACTCCAGGTAGGTTTCAGCTGTCATTCGTTTGTGCCGAATCCCCTTGTCGCTTGACAAGCGCTCATCCAAATCGCCTGGATCAATCGCAGTAACATACTGCTCAAAGTTACGAAGTACCCGCGTCCAGCCACCGGGCGCAGCCCCCAAGTCTAGCGCAGTCCCCCGCGCAGGCAACTCCAACCCAAAGACCTCAACCGCTTCCAGCAACTTAAACTCCGAGCGGCTAATCTGCCCCTCTTCACGCGCAAAACGCCGCATTCCACCTGCCCAATCCGACAAGTTGTGGCGGCTCAATGACGCGCCTAAATAACAAATTGGCGGCTGACCCAGGTCACTACGCACCACCACGGAAATCACTTGTTCTGGCTGGCGCACATCAACCGTCATCCCGAATTGCTCCACTGCCACCTGTGCAAGCTGCTGGTTCAGGTTAAAAGGTTTCAGATCGGCATGAGGAAAAATGCGAGTTTGTATCGAAATAGGCAGCCTCGGATCCAAATGTGGAAATAACTCTGCAGCCGTCGTCACCGACAACAATTCCAGTTCATCCGCGCCTTCATCCAGAAAGAGCGTACTCTGCACGGGGCAGATGTGACGCACAAAGATCGGTGGCGTCTCCATCCAAACCGCTACGATCTCAGCAAAACTCTTTGACCCATTGATCAAGCGCACGCCCGGTGAAAACTCATGCGAGACCATTGCCCTCGCATCAACGGCGTAAAGCTCTTTGATAGCCAAGTCAAGCGAACCTTCGTCCGCAGTTAGAATATATTGATAGGCTTGGGCTTCCAGCGTTTCTAAAGGGGTTGTTTCTAGCGGCCTGCTGTTCACGCCATCTCCTTTTTGCCCAACTCAGCGCGAATCCTCGCAGCTAAAGCGAGTGTTCGCTCAGGGGCATCACCCACATGCTTCGTGGCATCCAACAACTCATCCAATTCATCAACATTCACATGCTTCATCAACCGTTCATCCTTTTCCAAGAGTTCACGCAGCGGATTTGGCTCCCCCGCTTGCACTGCAGCCCATGCCGCCATACTCTGTTCTCGAATCACTTCATGCAACGCTTGGCGGTCACCCCCCGCTTTTACGGCTTCCATCAACAAGCGCTCCGTCGCCGCAAAGATGCCATAGGCGCTCAAATTGCGCGCAACCGGCCCTGGCCAAATTCGCATATCTTGAATCAGACGGCGGCTACGCACAAGCACCTCATCCATCAGCAAGAAGGCTTCAGGCAAAAAGATGCGTCGATTGGCAGAGTCATCCAGGGTGCGCTCCAACAAACTGAGCGCGGCATTGTCCCATGCCACGCGTGGCAATGCCGCCACCAAGCGCGTCAAGCTGTCAATGTTCTCCGCCACAATCGGGTTACGCTTAAAGGGCATGGCACTTGACCCCACCTGTTTATCACCAAAAGCCTCACTCCACTCGCCAATTGGTGGACTTTGCAAAATACGCACGTCAAATGCAAACTTATGTAGACTTGCCCCTAAATTCGCCAACGCCGTGACAACACGCAGATCCTGCTTACGTGGATAAGTCTGTGTAGCAGCTTCAAAGGCTGTCAGTCCCAGTTTCTCCATCACACGCGCTTCAAGCTGGCGCGCGCTCCAACCGCTTCCCACCAACAATTCACTATAACTCGCACTTGTACCCACCGCGCCCTTAAGTCCCTTACCGCGCACGTCTGCATAAACATGCCGCAGTTCACGCCAGTCATCCCACAGATCTTGGGCATATTGCGCCAAACGATAGCCAATCGTCGTAGGCTCCGCAGGTTGGATATGAGTAAAAGCCATTGTCGGCGTTGCGGCTTCCGCTTCCATACGCGTGACCAACGCATTCAGGAGTTGCTCTAATTCAGCCAGAATCAACTCCAGCGCACTTCGAAGTCGCAACGCATCAACATTATCCAGTGCATCCATCGACGTAGCGCCCAAGTGGATAATGCCGCCACCAACAGTTGACTGTTCGGCAAAGGTGCGAATTTCCGCCATCAAATCGTGACGGATCTCGGCCTCAATCTGGGTAGCGCGTGCAATATCAACGTCGTCTTGATGTGCGCGCAAATCTTCAACTTGCTCCAGCGTCACCAGCCCCGCCTCAGCCTGGGCTTCTGCCAGTGCCACCCAGAATCGCCGCAAGAGCCGCCGCTTCTGCACCTCGCTCCACACTCGACGCATTGCCTCTGTGCCATAGCGCCACGTTAACGGCGACAAATAGCTTTCATGGTCATAACTCAACATAATTTCACCTGCTGCCTCTGCTAAAAATCTATTAAGGGTTCAACATACTGGGCTGGCATGTTGGAAAATCAATTGGAAAATCAAGAAGTCAGGAAAAACAAGGGGATAATTTGCTTATCCCCTTGCGCGCCATGTTTAGTCTACCCTACGCCTTACCCATTTCCGAATTGCACCATGCAAACTACATGCACACTTTGGTCACCGCTTCCCGTCGTGCTACCATATTCGAATAAGAGTTTCATAAAAACTTCGTAGCAATTCATTAGGAAGCTATTGCTCCTATAGAACCAGACTCAATAATACCTACCTGTTTTGCCTGTGCAATCATGTCAACGAGATCGATCCGCAAAGAATATCCGAATCATGTATAAATTCAACGCTGAACCCTGCACTGAACTACGTATATCCTACCTAGCCGACACGCCGGAGATCATCCCACTCATCGCAAAATGGCAGAACGACCAATGGGGTTATCTGGACGGTGCGCCCACCTTTGAACAACGCAAGGCACGCCTCAAGCATCATCTTGGACGCACCGCCATCCCCATAACCTTTGTTGCATGGAAAGGCGAACAACCTGTGGGTTGTGCCAGTCTGGTTGGAAGTGATATGAACGTACTCGCCGAGTGGAGCCCTTGGCTCGCCAGTGTCTATGTACTGCCCGATTGTCGTCACCAGGGCATTGGTAGCCAACTTGTGCAGCGGATTGCAACAGAAGCCGCAACCCTTGGCTATCCGCGGATCTACCTGTACACAGAGGATCAGATGCACCTCTACGAGACATTAGGCTGGCAATTCTCTCACCAATGCACTTACCGAGGCTATGAGATGACCGTGATGACACGAGATTTAATCGTTAAACCACCGCCTGCCACCGTCAGCCCATTTCCCATTTCCTCCAATTCGGCACACAATCCGGCAAATTCTGCCTGATCGTGCCTAGCAGTTCTCATAGTTAGCCCAGTGACTTAGCTCAGTTCGAGCTTCCGCCCTATCCCTATTACCTGCAAGAAAGAAATTAAAGAGGAAACCTCATGCGTCTTGAATCCGCCTTTATCATGGATACTTCCAGTATCAAGTTTGGCCCTGGCGTCACCCGTGAGGTAGGCGCAGATATGGCTGCCCTTGGCACGCGCCGGGTGATGGTGGTGACTGACCCCAACCTCGTCAATAGTGAAGCCGTTGCCATTACGTTAGAAGCTCTCCGCGCCGAAGGTATTGATACAGTTCTCTATGACCGCGTGCGCGTCGAACCCACCGATACCTCTTTCAAAGAGGCAATCCGCTTTGCCACAGAAGGCAATTTCGATGGTTATGTTGCGGTCGGTGGCGGTTCCAGCATTGACACAGCCAAAGTGGCAAACCTCTACGCCACCCATCCGGCTGATTTCTTTGCCTATGTAAATCCCCCAGTCGGTGAAGGGCGACCCGTACCAGGCCCACTCAAGCCACTGATTGCCATTCCCACCACCGCAGGCACAGGCAGCGAAACCACAGGCACAGCCATCTTTGATTATGTTGAAATGCACGCTAAGACTGGAATTGCCCACCGCGCGCTACGTCCAGTTATGGGAATTATCGACCCCGACAACACGCGCACATTGCCCAAAATGGTCGCTGCGTGTACGGGATTGGATGTGCTGAGTCACGCCCTCGAATCCCTGACGGCGATTCCCTTTAACCAACGCCCTGCGCCTGATTCACCCAAGATGCGTCCCGCGTATCAGGGATCCAACCCCGTCAGCGATATTTGGGCGAGCCGTGCCATTCAAATGTGCAGCGAATATCTTGTGCGCGCCGTGCATGACCCAGAGGATGATGAAGCCCGCAGCCAAATGCTCTTGGCAGCAGCCATCGCAGGAATTGGCTTTGGCAATGCTGGGGTTCACCTGCCCCACGGCATGGCTTACCCCGTTGCCGGCATGGTGAAGTCGTATATTCCCGAAGGTTATAAAGTAGATCATCCCATCGTGCCCCATGGCATGGCGGTCATTGTCAACGCCCCGGCTGTCTTTCGTTACACAGCGTCAACCAATCCCCAACTCCACCTGCAAGCCGCCAGCCTGATGGGCGTCGATACCCGTGGCGCGTCGCCCGATGACGCAGGAGAACTAGTAGCCCAGGCTCTCGTTGACATCATGCGTCAAACAGGCATGCCCAACGGCCTAACTGATCTCGGTTACAGTGAAGCCGATGTAGATAAACTCGTTGAAGGCACACTGCCCCAACATCGCGTAACCAAGCTCTCACCTCGTCCAGCATCTGCCGATGATCTGCGCCAGCTCTTTCTAGATTCAATGCGCTGTTGGTAAGTATTGTAACGATACAAGCAACGGCAAGTATAACCACAGACATATTTCACCAGCCCCTAGAGTATGTAGCTCTAGGGGCTGGTGGTTATTACAATTCTTTCTTACAGCGATTTCTCATACGGACGAAATGCCTCTTAGTGGAGTGCACTAGCGAGGGGTTAGATGTTGAACAAAACTACTCCGCTGCAAATTGGGATACGTATCTTGGGACAGGCCTAACCCCTCCGCATCTTACTTTCTAAGTTCGCAATTTTCCTACCCGACTCCTCTAGGCAAATTGACATCTCCGCAACCCCATGCTATTCTCACAGCAGCACATCTACCCAGTTTACCAACCACCTTCTGTTCTTAGCTCGAAATTTTGTTAAGATGACCTTTCCAAGTCATCCCTTTTATACCGCTATACCGCACCGAGATTGTCACAGCCAAATCCAAGCCGATCGACATCCGTCCTCAGCCATATAGTATGGGGTACCGATGTACACACAGGCACACCTTCCCGACGTCTGTAGAGTCGGCAACCTATCTGTGTCGTTCAGTGTGTGAAACACCTAGTTTTACGTGCAACTTGCTCTCGGCCCCTCCCACTGGTCGGGCGCACTGCAACTTATTTCACTTGTTCAATACCCAAAAGCATCAACAAATACTCAGGAGGAACCAAATGCAGTCTAAACGCTTACTCTGGGTCTCGACCCTCATGATTGCCCTGGCGCTATTTTTAGCGGCCTGTGGCGGCGGAACAGCACCCGCAGCAGAGGCTCCGGCAGCCGAAGCTCCAGCAGATGCAGAAGTCGTAGAACCAACAGAAGAAGCCGCAGAAGAACCGGGCGAGGAAGCTGAGGAAGAACCCGTCGCCGAAATCGTAGTCGACGAAGAACGGCTTGGCTCTACGCTTATCGGTGAGATCGAAGGCCCGACCGTCGTCACTAATGCCGATGAATTCCCCACCGAATTCAACGAAGCACCCATGTTGGCGGAAATGGTTGCCGCTGGCGAGCTCCCTCCCGTAGAGGAACGTCTCCCCGCCCAAGAAGACCTTCTTGTCATTCAGCCAGTAGATGAAATCGGCAAATATGGTGGCACTTGGCGTCGTGGCTTTACTGGCCCTGGTGATGGGCAGAATGGTCATCGCGTCGCGGGTAGCGACCGTCTTCTCTTCTGGGATGCCAACAATTTCCCAGAGGTAGTGCCCAATGTTGCCAAGAGTTGGGAAGTGAGTGAGGATGGCACTACCATCACCGTAAACCTACGCCAAGGGCTGAAGTGGTCAGATGGTGAACCCTTCACATCCAGGGACATTATGTTCTGGTTTGAGAATGTCTATCAGAACGAAGAATTGGTGCCTGTAGGCTCCTCTTTCTTCAACATTGAAAATGGCGCTAATGTGGAAGCAGCGGACGAATATACACTTGTCTTTAGCTTTCCCGAAGCCAACAGTATTTTCGTAGATGTCTTGGCAAGCTCGGTCAATGTCTTTGGTGGCAACGCCATCTTTGGTAACACGGGCATGGGTGGCTTTGCACCAGCCCACTATCTAGAACAATTCCATCCCGACTTTGTCGAGCAAGAGGAGTTGGATGCACTCGTTGCGGAAGAAGGTTTCGACAACTGGGTGAACCTGTTCAAGGACAAGAATACTTGGGCACGAAATCCTGACCTTCCAGTGTTGACCCCGTGGAAGACCGTCAATCCGATCACCACTGATAATTGGGTGTTGGAGCGCAATCCCTACTACTATGGGGTAGACACTGAAGGCAATCAACTGCCTTATATTGACCGCATCTCAATGACTTTGGCAGAGAACCTCGAAGTTCTGAACCTGCGCGCAATCGCTGGTGAGTATGACTATCAGGCCCGCCATCTCTCGTTGGTTAACCTGCCTGTTTTCTTGGAAAACCAAGAGCAAGGCAATTACACCCTCTCGCTTGACCCGGCGCAACATGGCGCAGATGGCGCACTCATGTTCAACCAGAGCTATGAGGCGGACCCTGAAGTCGCCCAGTGGATCAAGAACGTGGACTTCCGCCGAGCACTCTCATTGGGAGTGGATCGCGAATCCATCAACGAGATCATCTTCTTGGGTATCGGTGTTCCAGGCTCCGCAGTTGTAGCCGAATCATCACCTTTCAATCCAGGCCCTGAATATCGTGAACTCTGGTCTACCTTTGACCCCGACCAAGCCAACGAACTGTTGGACAGCATCGGTTTGACCGAACGGGATGCCGACGGCTTCCGTTTACGCACTGATAATGGCGAACGATTGATCATCGAAATCCCCACCATCCCTGCCTTTATTCAGTTCACCCAGTTGGCCGAACTGATCAAGGAAGACTGGGAAGAGATCGGCATCTTTGCCAACGTTCTCGAGCAAGAGCGTAGTCTGGTCGAGCAACGACGTGCCTCCAACGAACTCCAGATCTTCTTCTGGCAGAACGACGGCACCGACGAACTCTATCTCTATCCTTACCATGCCCTGCCGATCAACGAGACCGCAGGGGTTGGACCTGCCTTTGGCATTTGGTACTCCACAAATGGCGAACAAGGTATTGAGCCACCCGACAATGTAAAAAATGTCCTCGATCTCTTTTCCCAAGGATTGGCTGGCACGGCTGAAGACCGCGTCACCATCGGTCAGGAGATCTGGAGCATCATCACCGACGAAGTCTGGACAATGGGTACGGTTGGACAATCCGGTGCGTTCATGGGCGTGCGTATCGCCAAGAACAACATGGGCAACATCCCCAGCCGCCAATTCAACATTCAGGCAGGTCAGACTCCGGCAATCTCTCGCCCAGCGACCTTCTACTACACAGATATCGACGAGTAACCGTTGCCACTCTGCTACGCAGGATAACTTGCGTACCAAGATTGGCTTAGCATGAGATGTGTGTTGGGGCGCATAGTGTGCCCCAACACCTCTTCTCTTCATAAGTTCACTATACAAATACCACAATATGCTTAACTATATTCTCAGCCGACTTTTCGCTGGCATCATCACCATCTGGGTCGCCTCGATTATCTCCTTCATCGTCATCCAACTCCCTCCTGGAGATTATGTAACCGCGTATATTGCCAATCTTCAGGCAATGGGCACCTCCGTGGGTGCAGGGGAAGCCGAAGCACTGCGTATCCAATATGGTCTCGACCAACCCATCTACATCCAATACTTCAAGTGGTTTGGATTAATTCTGACTGGCAACTTCGGCATGGCAATGGAATATAATCGCCCCGTTGCCGAAGTAATCGGCGACCGCATGACGCTGACCATTGTCGTCTCCGTCGCGGCTGTCCTCTTCATCTGGGCACTGGCACTACCGATTGGCGTCTATTCCGCCGTTCGCCAATATTCATTGCTCGACTACTTCTTTACCTTTGTCGGCTTTATTGGTATTGCTGTACCCAACTTTATGTTGGCGTTGATCATCTTATATGTCAGTTTCAAGTATTTTAAAGTCGAAAGCATAGGCGGTCTCTTCTCGCCAGGTATGTCTTTAGCACCCTGGGGATGGGATAAAATTGTAGACCTCATAAAACATTTGCCACTGCCCGCGATTGTGCTAGGTTTGGCGGGTATGGCTGAAGTGGTGCGTATTATGCGCGCCAACCTGCTCGACGAACTACGCAAGCCCTATGTTGTCACCGCACGCGCAAAGGGTTTGGCAGAGCACAAAGTCATTTGGAAGTATCCAGTCCGTGCTGCGCTCAATCCCTTTGTCAGCACCATTGGTTACATCTTCCCTTTTATTGTCTCTGGCAGCATCATCGTATCGTTGGTGTTGGGCCTTCCCACCGTGGGGCCATTGCTCTTTAAGGCACTGATCGCCCAAGACCTCTTTTTGGCGGGGACAATCTTGCTACTGCTAGCAGTCCTAACAGTTGTCGGCACCCTGATCTCAGATCTGCTCCTCATGTGGATCGATCCGCGCATTCGCCTGGGCATGGAGGGTAGTAACTAATGGCTGAAGCTATTGAAAGCCTCACCGGCTCCACTCAGCCACCCGATATTGAAGCTGAACGCGCTGTGGCAGACCGCATCTCTATGGCGACGCAGTGGCAACTCATGTGGTGGCGCTTCAAGAAGCATCGTGGGGCCATGATCGCAGCCGTCATTGTGCTCTTCTTTTATACCATCGTGCTCTTTGCCGACTTTTTTGCCTACTCCAACCCAAGACAGTCAGATGCCCAGCTATCCCTGCTAGCGCCACAACCCATTATATTTTTTGATGAAGGCGAATTTCGTCCCCACGTCCTGGGACTCAGTGGCAAACGCGATCCGCAGACCTTCAAGCGCGTTTATGTGATCGATCCTGAAAAGAAAATGTACCTAACCCTCTTTGGCGAAGGCTATACCTATAAGTTGTGGGGCCTATTCGAGACCAATCGTCACCTAATCGGGGTCGAAAATGGCAACGTCGAGGAAGGCGTCTTCCTCATGGGAACAGATTTACAAGGACGCGATATCTTCTCACGCCTCATGCTCGCAACGCGTACCTCGTTGACCATAGGCTTGATCGGTGTTGCCCTTAGTCTCTTCCTGGGCGTTCTGCTCGGTGGTCTCTCTGGTCTCTATGGAGGTTGGCTGGATGGTATCATTCAGCGCATCATTGAGGTAGTGCGCTCCATTCCCACAATTCCGTTGTGGATGGCGCTTGCCGCGGGTATGCCTACGGAATGGCCTATTACGCGCATCTATTTCTTCATCACCCTGATCATCGCCTTGATCGGGTGGACGACAATGGCGCGTGTCGTGCGCGGTCGCTTCTTGGCCTTGCGCCAAGAAGATTTCGTGACAGCCGCCGAACTTGCGGGAGCTAGCCAACTGCGTATCATCTTCCGCCACATGGTGCCCTCCTTTCTCAGCCATATTATCGCCGCAACGTCCTTGGCCTTGCCCGCAATGATTATTGCGGAAACATCGCTGAGTTTCTTGGGCCTGGGGCTGCGCGCTCCAGCGGTCAGTTGGGGTGTCCTGCTCCAACAAGCCTCCAACGTTCAAGCAGTTGCCATCACGCCCTGGCTGCTCTACCCTGCAATCCCGGTCATCATTGCCGTACTCGCCTTCAACTTCCTAGGCGATGGTCTACGCGACGCGGCAGACCCCTACGGATAACTTCCTACAGGGGATATCCCACAGATAACACGGAATCAATAGACTCTCTTTCTCACGGAACCCATAGACATTTACTTTGTGTCTGAACAACTATGTCTGAACAACTGATATCTGAACAACAACTGATTGAACTGACGCAATCGCCGATTCTTTCGGTTCAAAATTTACGCACCTACTATCATCAAGATGAAGGTGTCGTGCGTGCCGTTGATGGGGCTTCCTTTGACGTCTTCGCGGGCAAAACCCTCGGAATTGTGGGCGAAAGTGGCTGTGGCAAAAGCGTTACCGCCCGTTCCATCCTTCGTATCGTTGAGGAGTCGGGACGCATCGAATCGGGCTCCATTTGGCTGCGCCGCGAAAATGCGTCGGGGCAGATAGATGAGATTGATCTCACCACACTGGATGCCAACAGCAAAGAAATGCGTTCCATCCGCGGCGATGATATTGCCCTAATTTTTCAAGAGCCAATGACCTCCTTTAGCCCATTTCACACCGTGGGCAATCAGATCATTGAAGCCATTCGCCTGCACAGCGACCTCTCCGTCAAAGAAGCACGCAACCGCGGCATTGAACTGCTGCGTCTGGTGGGTATCCCGGATCCAGAACGACGCATTGACGCATACTCTTTCCAACTGAGCGGTGGCTTGCGCCAGCGCGTCATGATCGCAATGGCCCTTTCCAGCGACCCTAAAGTTCTCATTGCAGACGAACCGACTACTGCGCTGGACGTGACGACCCAGGCGCAGATTCTAGAACTTCTGCACAAAATCCAGGATGAACGCGGGCTTGCCATTATCCTCATCACCCATGACATGGGTGTCATCGCTGAAATGGCGGATGATGTGGTGGTCATGTATCTAGGGCGAGTTGTGGAGCAAGGGCCAGTGGATAACATTTTTCACGACCCCAAGCATCCCTATACCCAGTCATTGCTGCGCTCCATACCCAGCATCCTAGCCGAGCCACGCACCAAACTTGCCACCATCACAGGCTCAATTCCACATCCATACAACCGGCCTTCCGGCTGTCCGTTCCATACCCGCTGTCCCGACTTCATGCGTGGCACATGTGATCAACGGGAGCCGCAACTGCTACCCGTCGGACCGGATCACAAAGTCAGCTGCTTCCTATACCATCCCTAAAATCCTATGGCGAACAATCCAACTTTGACTCAACCTACCAACGGCGCACCCACAAATGGCGCATCCACAACATCCACACCCGCCCCCTTGCTCGAGGTCAAAAACCTGCGCAAATATTTCCCCATCCGCAAGGGGATCCTGCGTCGTGTGGTCGGCAATGTACGCGCGGTCGATGATGTGAGCTTTGCAATTCGCAAAGGCGAGACTCTTTCGCTGGTAGGCGAAAGTGGCTGTGGCAAAACCACGACCTCGCGTTGCATCCTGCGCGCCGTCACGCCAACTTCAGGCGAGATCAACTTTCGTGGCAGCGATAATCAGGTCTTGAATGTCTCCACGCTCTCCAAGGGCGAACTGCGCCCCCTGCGCCGCCAAATGCAGATGATCTTTCAAGACCCTTATTCTTCGCTAAATCCGCGCATGACCGTTGCCGATATTATCGGAGAGCCCCTGCTGGTCAATGGCATTGGCAATTCCGAACAACGGCGCGAGCGCGTGAAAGAACTGCTAGAACTCGTCAGCCTCCCGCAGCAATATCTCAATCGCTATCCCCATGCCTTTAGCGGTGGGCAACGTCAACGCATTGGCATCGCGCGCGCGCTGGCGCTGAATCCCGCCTTGATTGTGGCGGATGAGCCAGTTTCGGCACTCGATGTCTCCGTACAGGCGCAAATCGTCAACCTCCTACTTGACCTTCAGAATGACTTAGGGCTATCCTATTTATTTGTAGCCCATGATCTCAGCGTGGTGAAACACGTCAGTGATCGGGTAGCCGTGATGTATGTGGGCAAGATCGTAGAGATTGCACCCACCAATGAATTATTCCATCAGCCTCGCCACCCCTACACGGAGGCATTGCTTTCGGCAGTACCCAAGCCTGATCCACGGATGCGTTCGCAACGTGTTATCCTTGAAGGAGATGTCGCCGACCCGGCAAATCCACCTTCTGGCTGCTACTTCCATCCGCGCTGCCGCTATGCGGTTGACCGCTGTCGCACTGAATCCCCGCAGTTGATAGAGATCAGCCCAAACCATCATGTAAGTTGCCACCGCGCTGCCGAGCTAACCCTCGACGGCGTTGTGGAATAGCTTAAAATCCCTAAATTACAACCTGTCGAATCACCAAATCTACCTACATACCCACCCAACTTATTTATCCAAACTTATTTATCCAATAGTCTGGAGTGACCACATGAAACTGAATACCGCCAAGCAGACCATGCTTGAGGGCAAACCTGCTTTTGGCTTTTCCCTCGCGCTTGGTTCGCCACTCAGCGTTGAAATATTGTCCGATTCCGGTGCGGATTTCCTGCTGCTGGATCGCCAGCATGGCTCATGGGGCGACGACAGCACCATCGCCGGTCTGATTGCCATGCGCGGTGGCAATGCTATTCCCATGGCTCGTGTACTTCAAAACGAATTCAGCCTTATTGGTCGGCTGCTTGACGAAGGCATGATGGGCATTATTGTGCCAATGGTAAATACCGCGGAAGATGCCAAGGCAGTTGCCGACGCCTGTCATTTCCCACCTGTGGGCCAACGCTCTTGGGGTTGGGGCCGTGCGCGCGTCTATGGCAGTGACTATTCCGATGAAATCAGTGAACAACTGTTTGTCGCTGTCCAGATTGAGACCGCCCAAGCTGTCGAAAATGCGGAAGCCATCTTGGCGACACCTGGCGTTGATGGCTGCTGGCTTGGCCCTTCTGACCTCGCCCTCTCACTAGGCTTCCACCCTAGCAAAATGGACGAACGCGAAGAACATGCCCGCGCCCTCGAAAAGGTACTCAAGGCTTGTGAGAACACGGGCAAGATTCCTGGCATCGCGGGTCGCTCAGTCGCCGACGGCGTACAACGCGCGGGCCTCGGCTTCCAGTTCATCACCGCTGGCAGTGATGCAGCATTTGTCATAGCAGGAGCCGACGCAGCGCTCAAAACCTTGCGCGCTGCCGAATTCAAGTCTGCCAAGAAGTAACTTTGAGCGTTTTTGGTAGGGATGGTACTTTGCCACCCTACCAAAAACGCGAGATGCAGCATGACTTTTTCGGTCACTTAACTTCAAAAGCATCTAGCCGTTGCACACACACACTATGACCACCCAAGTCACCTACCAATTTAGCCCAATCCCATTTACAGATGTTCTCATTGATGACACCTTCTGGTCACCGCGCATCACCACCAACCGCACTGTCACCATTCCCTACGATTTTCAGAAGTGTGAGGAAACTGGACGGATCACAAACTTTACCAAAGCTGCGGGCTGGATGGAAGGTGACCATGAGGGCATCTTCTACAATGATTCCGATGTTTTCAAGATCATTGAGGGCGCGGCCTACTCGCTTAATCTCCACCCCGATCCAGAACTTGACCACTATCTGGACGAGGTGATTACGCAGATTGCGGGGGCGCAGGAGCCGGATGGCTATCTCTATACCATTCGCACAATTGCAGAACGCACAGGCAAGCTCGAGCAATTGCAGCCAGACCGTGAAGGACTTACACGCTGGTCCCATACACGCGTCAGCCACGAACTCTATAATGTGGGCCATCTCTATGAAGCCGCAGTCGCCCACTATCGCAGCACAGGCAAGCGTAGCCTGCTCGACGTTGCCATCAAAAATGCCGATCTGATCGATAGCGTCTTTGGCCCTGGCAAAGGTGCCGATGTGCCGGGTCATCAAGAGATTGAAATGGGACTGGTCAAGCTCTATCAAGTCACAGGTGAGCAACGCTATCTCAACCTCGCCAAATTCTTTTTGGATGAACGGGGTCACGCGCATGGGCGAGAACTCTATGTACTCCACGGCAACCTCGGCTACATGCAGGATCACTTGCCCGTTGTCGATCAACGCGAAGCCGTGGGTCATGCGGTGCGTGCAGGCTATATGTATTGTGGCATGGCGGATGTGGCGGCTCTGACTAACACAGCCGCCTACATTGAAGCCATTGACGCCATTTGGGAGAATGTGGTGGGGCGCAAACTCTACATCACCGGGGGCATTGGTGCGCGTCACCAGGGTGAAGCCTTTGGTGACAATTACGAACTGCCCAATCTCACCGCCTATGCCGAAACTTGTGCGGGCATTGCCAACGCTATGTGGAACCATCGCATGTTCTTGCTCCACGGTGACAGTCGTTACATAGATGTGCTTGAGCGCACCCTCTACAACGGTATCATCTCTGGCATTTCACTCAGCGGCAACCGCTTCCTCTACGTCAACCCACTCGCCTTTGATGGCAAGTTTCACTTCAACCGCCATTTCCTAGAGCGCCAACCCTGGTTTGACTGTTCCTGCTGCCCATCGAACATCGTCCGTTTTCTGCCTTCGCTCGCTGGCTATGCCTATGCACACAAGGGCAACGAAGTTTATGCCAATCTGTTTTTAGGCGGCACTGCCACCCTCAAATTGCCTGTGGGACAAGTGCAGATAAGCCAAGTCACCAGCTATCCTTGGGATGGCGGAATCACCTTTACGCTTGAAACGGATGCCCCCAAGAACTTTGGGCTGAACATCCGCATTCCAGGTTGGGCGCGCAATGAGCCAGTGCCAAGTGATCTCTATCATTATCTCGATGACGCCTCCACCACGCCCACCCTCTATGTGAACGGCGAGGCTATTCCGATTGTGCTAGAACGAGGCTATGCACGCATCGAGCGCACATGGCAGCCGGGGGACGTGGTACAACTCAGCTTGCCCATGCCCATCCGCCGCGTGGGGAGCCATCCCAGTCTCGTCGAGAACGAGGGTCGTGTGGCAATAGAGCGAGGCCCAATCGTCTACTGTGCTGAAGAAATTGACAATCAGGGTGGCATGGATGCGCTTCATCTTCCTGACAATGCCGACTTGCGACCCATGGCCCAACCCGAATTATTAGGGGGCTGTGTTACACTCAATGCAGCGTTGGGTGACAATCATTTGACCTTAATTCCCTACCATTTATGGGCGCATCGTGAACTGGGGCAGATGGCTGTCTGGCTCAAGCGCGCCTGATCCAACCAGAGAGAGTCTGCCATGCGTCAAAGTTTTACCGCTGTCGTCGAACGTAACGTCACCTGGCAAGGTGATTTTGCCGTGGAACCCTATGAAGTCGCTTGGGCAACCGAAGCGATCTACTTTGTGCGCATCCTAGATGGGGACAACATTCCTGCGGGTACGCTGGTGCGCGTGCAGATCTCGCCCGATGGCATTCACTGGTGCGACGAAGGCACAACCTTCTACTTACCCACTATCTCTTCATCTGATGCTTCATCTGGCACATCCTCGTCGTCAGCCCTCACCTTTGGCAAAGTGAGCCACTTTGGCGGATGGCTACGCCTAGTCGGTAAGCTACCTGACGGCGCAAAACTCACGGTGATCGTATACTTAACGCTCAAGGAATAAGCGTACCGCCATCACAGGCGGCTTTTCATATGAGATCACCCAAAGAGGGCACCATTATGCAAACCAACGGACAGTCACAAGTTAACACAACCCCAGGATCAGCCCCAGGATCCACCGAAGTCACTACACTTGCAGGGGGTTGTTTTTGGTGT